>NZ_JAUBPU010000160.1:0-1010 GCF_036700885.1 Microcoleus sp. S13_B4 | reverse complement strand
GACCCCATCTTTTTTTACCTCACTTTGGGCAAATCCGCTACTGGTGGGGCTTTTGACTCTTGTTGTCACCCCGTCAGCTTTTTAAGTTTGATGGGGTAATTTATCTACAAAATAACCGCCCTAATAGAAAAGATGTGCCAGATAGATACATAGGGGAGTTTAAGCAGCAATATAGCAATCCTTGCAGGAGTCGTAAATTTTTTACCCCACGCCAACCCTCCCCGAACCCGCTCTGAGTCCGTAAGAAATTCACAAATGATGCGAGGATTGCTATATTGCTGAGTATTTTTAGTTCGTAAAATAAGCTGGCGCAACTACACGCAGAAGTCGCAAGTATCCGCAAAAAAATCCTCCCTAAAATTACGTATTACCTCGCTTAAAACCCACATTTCGCAGATATTCCGAAAAATTTAATGGTTCTAAGTTTGGAATCATTAAAACTTGAAATAAATACCTAGCAAAGCTTTAAAATTGGGCTAAAACTAGATAAGAGAGTCAGCAACATAGGTGTAAAAAATCATGAATAAGCCCCCGCTAAAATTCAAGCCCTAAATATAGATTATTTAGGAATAATAGCCGGAATTAGAGATAAAATGTAACGGTTATAATTAGTGAATAAACAAGTGGGTATCAAACAAAAAGAGATGCTAACTCCGGGACAAATAATGAAAGCGATGATTGTGAATGGATTAGGGTTTTTGAGCGCCCCTTTATACCTATTTGAACACTTTTCTATCGACCAAGCAACAGAACATCTCATTGGAGAAGGAGTATTACCATCACATTTAGGTAGTAATAAATATGTAGTGAATTTTAATTACAGTAATTGAATACATAGGATAATTTTATAAATGACACAATCAAATTTTGTGATTTTAATATTTTTTTACGCGCTCGAATGTAGATTTAGTTACACTTATGCTATCCTAAGTAATACCAATTTTATGTGAAGTTGCATATAATAGAGAGATAGCTTGTATGGTGCGTTTATGAGTCGTAGTTTTAAAATA
>NZ_JAUBPU010000096.1:0-14977 GCF_036700885.1 Microcoleus sp. S13_B4 | reverse complement strand
CTGTCGTTTTCAAGCTCGTTCAGTAATGACTTTTTTCCGTGAGGCTATTTCTGCCCATTCTTGTGACTTGGCTATGCTTGAGCTCATTCCCATTCTTCAGACCTGAATCCTTACCTTCAATCTAAAATCTAAAATCTAAAATCTAAAATCTAAAATCGACTGACGGTGCATTATGGAAAAAGTTAACTACAGCAACAGTCTCGACATTCATTCGCTGCTCGATCGCTACCGCACCGGCTCGATCGCGCCTGCCGATGCGATCGCGAGCGTGTACGATCGGATCGAACGCTATGCAGATCCGGGAGTATGGATTTATTTAGCACCGCAGGCGGAAACCCTCGAACGCGCCAAAGCCTTGGAAAACCTAGACCCCCAACAATTGCCGCTCTACGGAATACCTTTTGCGATCAAAGATAATCTCGATTGGGCGGGCGTTCCGACTACGGCGGGATGTCCTCGGTTTGCTCGCACTCCAGCGCGATCGGCCACAGTCGTGGAGCGCCTGTGCGCGGCAGGTGCGATCGCGATCGGCAAAACAAACATGGATCAGTTTGCCACAGGATTAGTGGGAACCCGCACCCCTTATGGAGTTTGTCGCAATCCGTTCGATCGGCGCTACATCCCGGGCGGATCGAGTTCCGGTTCCGCAGCAGCAGTCTCGGCCGGATTGGTGAGTTTTGCTCTGGGTACCGATACCGCAGGCTCGGGGCGGGTTCCCGCTGCTTTTACCAACATTGTCGGGCTGAAGCCAAGTTGCGGCTCGATCGGCACTCGTGGCCTACTACCAGCGGTGCGATCGCTCGATTGCGTTTCTGTGTTCGCTCTCACCTGTGCGGATGCGGCCTCCGTGCTGCAAGTAGCCAGCGGTTTTGACGCTGAGGATGCGTTTTCTCGCCGCCCTGAAACCAAAGTTTTGCCGGATTTATCCCGCTTGCGGGTGGGAGTTCCCGCAGACGGCGAGCTCGAATTTTTCGGGAATGCAGAAGCCGAACTGCGCTACCGAGAGGATCTCGCGCGCTTGCAATCCTTGGGCTGCACGATCGCACCTATTGACTTCAAACCCTTTGCGGATGCTGCCGAACTGCTCTACGGCGGGCCTTGGGTAGCAGAAAGGTTGGCGGCGATCGGCGATTTCCTCGACGCGCACCCAGAGGATCTCGATCCGATCGTGTCCGAAATTATCAGCGGCGGCAAAGGCTACGATGCAGTATCAGCTTACCGCGCGTCGTACCGCTTGGGCGAACTGCGCCGGCTGGCAGAAATTCAGTGGCAGTCAATGGATGTGTTGGCGGTGCCGACGACAGGTACGATTTATACTGTGGCTGAAGTTGCAGCCGAGCCGATCGCCCTCAACACCAATCTCGGGCGCTACACGAACTTTGCGAATTTGCTCGATTTGTGCGCGATCGCAGTTCCCAGCGGGTTTCAAAGCAACGGATTGCCCGCAGGATTGACACTGATGGCTCCGGCGTGGCACGATTTATCGCTTTGCCGCCTGGGCGCTGCTTTTCACGCTAGCTTGGGGGGAACTTTGGGCGCAACCGGCCAGGCGCTGCCAACAGTCCCGGAATTCGCGATCGCACCAAAATCTTCGTCACAAGAACGAGTCAAAATAGCCGTGGTTGGTGCTCATTTGAGCGGTGAGCCACTGAATTATCAACTAATTGAGGGGGGAGGTATTCTGGTGCGCGCCTGCCATACCAGCCCGATTTACAAGCTGTACGCTTTGACTGGTACTGCTCTGGGCAAGCCGGGATTGGTGCGTCAGATAGAGGGCGGTAGCGCGATCGAGGTGGAAGTGTGGGAGTTGTCGATCTCCGCTTTCGGCGGATTTGTCGCTAAAATTCCCTCGCCGCTGGGAATTGGTACGCTGGTGTTGGAGGACGGCTCGACGGTGCAGGGCTTTTTGTGCGAACCTTATGCTGTGGCGGATGCGATCGATATTTCTGATCTGGGGGGTTGGCGAGCTTATAACTTCCGCTTTTAAGCTAAGTTAGAATGGCAAATTTCTACCATCTTGAGAATCATGCCATCAGCAGTGCCAGTTCAGCCAATTCCCGTCACAACCCCAACCCCCGCCACGGGTACCCGTCCCTCCGGGGCATCTGGCGGCAGGAATGGCACCAGTGGCCCCGACTCTCTCAGGGGTAGTGCGGGCGCGGACTTGATATTTGGTTTGGGTGGCCCTGACAGCATTTTGGGCTTAGCCGCCAACGATTCCCTCTACGGCGGCGACGGCGACGACTCAATACTGGGGGACGCTGGCAATGATTTGCTGTTCGGCGGTGCGGGCGGTGACAGCGTTTTGGGCGGCCTCGGCGACGATACTTTCTACGGTGGTAAAGGTTCTGATTCAATGCTGGGCGACGATGGCAATGATTTGCTGTTTGGCAACCAAGACACTGATACTTTGTTGGGCGGCGCGGGTAATGACACGTTTTTTGGGGGTGCGGGCGATGACTCGCTGTTTGGTGGCATCGGCGATGACTGTTTATCGGGCGATCGCGGGCGAGATACTTTAACTGGCGGCGTCGGAAACGATACTTTTGCGATCGGGCGTCAGGCAGATGGTGATGTGATTACAGATTTTAGTGATGGTACGGATCGAATTCGCTTGACTGCCGGCCTCACCTTTGGCGAACTCACCATTTCCGCTGGGGCCGGAACTACGACGAGTACCATTATTCAGTTTACAAGCAGTAAGGAAACTCTGGCTACTTTATTCGGAGTTGCCCGCACTTCTATCAGTCAGGCTGACTTTATTTTTTAATGGGTAATGGGTAATTGGGAATTGGGAATTGATAATTGGGCGGGCGGGTACTTTTTAGTTTTAAGTTTTTAATGTTGAACTTTTTAACTCAAAACCGCTTTCGCGTTGCGAATAACGTTAGCTTGAGCGTTCCCCTATAAAGCAATCTCCAAATTTTTCATCTTCCTTTTTCCTGCTTCCTTGTATCCCTTAAATCCCATACATTGCCCGTTGCATTCTTCCTTCTTCCTTCTTCCTTCTTCCTTCTTCCTTCTTCCTTCTTCCTTCTTCCCTCTTCCTTCTTCCCTCTTCCTTCTTCCTAATGACTACTGACGGTTTTCTCAATCTCAACAAACCTGCGGGCATGACATCTCACGACTGCGTGGGGCGAGTGCGGCGGCTATTGAAACTCAAGCGAGTAGGACACGGAGGAACCCTCGATCCTGCTGTGACTGGCGTTTTGCCGATCGCCCTGGGCAAAGCAACCAGACTGCTGCAATATCTCCAACACAATAAAGCTTACCGAGGCACGATTCGATTTGGCTTAACTACTGCTACCGACGATTTAGAAGGAGAAATTATCCATTCTCGACCGGTGCCAGAGTTGAGTTTGGAAAAAGTGCAAGCTGCACTGCCAAAATTTATAGGAAAAATTGAGCAATTTCCACCTAGTTTTAGTGCGGTTCAGGTGGGAGGAAAACGCCTTTATGAGTTAGCTAGAAAAGGCGAAACTGTGGAAGTTGCTGCTAGGAAGGTTGAGGTTTTTCGGCTGGAAATCTTGGATTGGCGATCGGGGGATTTTCCTGAATTGGATTTGTCGATCGCCTGCGGGGCGGGTACTTACATTCGGGCGATCGCGCGGGATTTGGGTGCGGTGTTGAATACAGGCGGTACTTTGGCTTGTTTGACTCGTACCGAAAGTAGCGGTTTCTCGATCGACCAAAGTCTCAGTTTTGAAGAATTGGAACTGCAATTGCAAGAGAATAAATTCTGCCCGATTTTGCCATCGGCGGTTTTGGGACATTTAGGCGCGATCGTCCTTTCTCCTGAATATACCAAACGCTGGTTTCAAGGACAGCGCCTCCCGATTCCCGAAACGCTGATCGGCGGAGAGGAAGAAATTAGCAACAATCCCTTCCCCAACCCAATACCCCAACATCCCTACCCGTTGCAGGTTTACGATCGAGACGGTAATTTTTTAGGTATCGGTCAAGTAGCCAACTCAGAGACAAGTACCATATTATCTCCTCAAATTGTGCTTTAACTATCTACAATAAAAATGAAAATAGGTATAATTAGGACGGCAAAAGTTTGCGTAATTATAAAGGCTGAGAATACCTTCGATTCACCTAGCTGACAGCGGTAGGGGACGATATTTTGCTATTAATCTAATCAATCACTGAGGTAAAAATTGTGAAAATATTGCTAATCGGATTAATCCGAGGCTACAAAATGGGGATTTCTCCTTACCTGCCTAACGCCTGTAGATTTCACCCAACTTGCTCGCAATACGCGATCGAAGCAATAGAAAGATTTGGATCGGCCCGTGGCAGCTCAATGGCGGTTAAGCGAATTTTGCGCTGTAATCCTTTTCATCCTGGGGGTTACGATCCAGTACCTCCCAAAGATAGCGAGGGCAATTAGTTATTAGTCACAAACAGTATTTTATTTATTAGTTAATAGTACAAAGAGGCGTTGCATCCTCCTGGCTAAAATGCCCGAGGGGAATCACTCCCTGAGAGGGTTAAATTCGCAGAATTAGTGGTGTTTTTTAACTCAAATTCAGTAATATTACTGTTATCTTTCAAAACTCAGCAGCTATATAATGGTACAAACAGAGTACAGGGGATGCGAGTTGATATGTCTGCTACCGCAATCGGATACAAAATGTTGTCCCATACTCTGGCTGTACTCAGCCAGAAACAAGCAACGGGGAAACTCCTGTTAGAGCAAGGGGAGCAACAATGGCAACTTTATTTTTTTCAGGGTTGTTTGGTGTATGCTACGGGAGGATCGCACAGAGCGAGGCGCTGGTATAGGGCGATCGGGCAACACTGTCGAAATTTTCATGTCGATCTCAGAGACCTCAATGCTGGAGAATTGTGGGAATATCAACTGCTTCAGCGAGGGGTAGCAGCCAGCGAAATGAGTCTGGAACAAGCTAGGGCGATCGTCCACACCAGCCTTTCCGAAGTGTTCTTTGCTTTGATCGGTCAATCGGGTTTGCGCCGGGAGTGGCGTCCGTCCCAGAAATATTTTTCTACAATTACTTCTTCTTTGCTGCTGTCTTTAACAGAAGTAGAGAAAGTTCTGTGTTGTACAGAAGAAATTTGGCAGAAGTGGAAAGGAATGGGTTTGTGGTTGGTAGATCCAGAACAAGCACCGCTTTTAAAACCGTCGGCCCAGTTGCAGCAAAATCGATTTAGTTCTAATTCTTTGATCGCTTTGGGTAACGTATTCAACGGCGAGAATACTCTTTGGGATATTGCATTTAAGAAAAAGCAGTGCGTGACAGTGGCAACTCGCGCTTTAGTTAATTACATCAAGCAGGGTTTAGTAAATTTCCGAACAGTACCAGACTTGCCGTCGCCTATAGAACAGTGGCGCCTTGCCGCGGCGATCGCAGGGCCGGGTCGCCCTTTGATTGCTTGTATCGATGACAGTCCGACAGTATGCGAATTTTTAGAGCAAATTTTGTTGCCGGAGGGATATCGAGTCCTAAAAATTCAAGACCCGATGCAGGGAGTGGGCCTCCTCGCCAAACAAAAGCCTGCTTTAATTTTTATGGACGTGGTGATGCCGAAGACAAGCGGTTTTGCTTTGTGCAATTTTTTGCGAAAAACACCTGCTTTTCGCGAAACTCCGATCGTGTTTTTGACCGGTCAAGACGGTATAATTGACCGCACGCGAGCGAAATTGACAGGTGCTTCGGATTTTTTGAGCAAGCCAGCCAATCCGGAACAGGTTTTGCAAATAGCTGACAAGTATTTGAAGGTAAAAGGCGATCGCTACCCTTTGGCAATTCGTCCCCATGATTTACTGAACTCGCACCAACTTACCTTGGCAAATTCTTGACCCCAAATTAATGAACACAAGAAGCCCTTAATGGGTGCGTCAGGAACTGACGCACCCTACGCTCATTGTAAAATAAAGACGCAATCGAATTTAAGATAATTAATTATGAGTAATGTTACGATCGATCGCACCCCGCAGGTGAGCGTAGTAATTCCGGCTTACAACTGCGCGGATTACGTCGGCCAAGCCGTCGATAGCGTTCTGCACCAAACCTATGCTAACTGGGAAATTATTGTAGTAGACGACGGTTCCAAAGATGAGACTAGATTAGTTTTAGAGAAATATGGCGATCGAATTCGCTACATTTACCAACAAAATCAAGGAGTTTCGATTGCCAGAAATCACGGCATCGAGCTATCGGGAGGAGAATTCATCGCCTTTCTCGATGCAGACGACTACTTTTTCCCCGACAAATTAGCAGCACAAATGGCTGTATTTGCAGCGAAACCACATCTAGGAATAGTTCACAGCGGCTGGCGTCTAGTTAATAGTATAGGCGAACCGCTAAAAGATGTCAAACCCTGGCAAAATGTCCCTAAATTAGACTTAGAAATGTGGCTGCGGTGGAAACCAGTATTACCCAGCGCGATGGTATTTCGCCGTCAGTGGTTAGAGCGCGCCGGCGGATTTGATCCTCGATTTCCACCGGCGGAAGATACAGATTTAGTGCTGCGTTTAGCCTTAATGGGATGCGAAGCAGAGTGGCTGCAGCAAGTAACTGTTTGCTACCGCCAGCACGAACAAAGCGCCATGTACAAAGGTTTACCGCAGGCTAAATCCCTCGCGGCAGTCATGGAAAATTTTTTTGCCCGCCCCGAATTGCCCGATAAAATACGTTTGTTGGAAAAGCAAATCAAGTACAGTACCTTAGTTTGGATTGCTTGGTATTTGCACCGCACTGGTCATTCTGTTGAGATGGTAGAGTTTTTGCAGCGTTCTTGGAATTATACGCCTTATTTGCCTGTGGAAACGGTAATTAATTGGGCAGAAGCTTTCGCCGAGTTTTCGCAGGATGGGGGAAATGAATTCGATGCAGATTTATTAGCTCAATCTCCCGAGTGGCAGCAGTTAATGCAGTGGATGATTCTCGGTACGCCAGCTTGATTGTGTTAATAGTCGAGCGAGCTTTTATGTTATTTCTGGTTGATTCGTGATAGTATAATTTGCGCGATCGTAAAGGCGGGTTTTACCAACAATCTATAGCGCTTTTCAGGGAGGAAGTGATATCAAATCCGGTAGCATCGGAATTAATATTACCCACAGCTTTCGAGAAGGGACTGCGCCGTGTCCCTACAATTAATCTGGTTAGGGAAACGGCATGATGCCGTGTCCGACCTATCATGTCTGAGTTCTCATATCGTTTCCGGTTGCATCGGAATAATAAAATAGAGTCAAAAGTTAACACTCAACCATTCAGTTTTTTGAAGCCGAGTAAACAGTCAACAGTCATGAAGAGTGTTAGCGGCATTGATATTAATCATCCGTTTAATCATTCCGATGCAACCGGATCTAATATTACGGAGTAAGTATTGGGAGTTCTGAGTTCGATATTGTCGTCAGTTCCTAATGCTGAACTGGCGTCGATATCGGTAGTCTTTATCGGCTTATTTGAAATTTTTTTGGGCTTTTTCTAAGTCTTTGAGTGTCATCCTAGGGATTATTCCTTGGCAGAAAAGGAGTTGCCGCAGCTACAGCTTTGGGCGGCATTGGGATTGTGAAATCGGAAACCTCCGCCCATCAAGTCTTCTGAATAATCCAAAGTGAGCTCATTGAGATATTTTAAGTGCTGGGGGTCGATCGCAACTTCAATTCCCTCCGACTCGCATACAGCGTCTTCTGGGGCGGGCGCATCGTCAAATGCCATTGTATAAGACAAACCGGAGCAGCCACTCGATTCCACGCCCAGACGAAATAAAGCATTGGGGTTCGGATGCTTCGACTTAAGGCGCGTTACTTCTGTTGCTGCTGTTTTGCTCAGATGAATCATTATGAGTAATTGGTAATTTGTAATTGGTAATTTGGAAGTAATGTTGAGTTTTGAAAATGTAGAGTGTGCCTAGGCGTGTACCTTACCCGGAGAATGTAAGGTGCGCCGGGCCGCGCACCTTACCCCTATATCTTTAGCAACTTGAGTTACTTAGCCTTTTCTGTACGGGCATAATCGTCTTGAAAGCGGATAATATCATCTTCTCCGAGATATTCGCCATTCTGCACCTCAATTAAAACCAGGGGGATAACTCCCGGATTTTCCAGGCGGTGAGAAATGCACTGAGGAACGTAGGTAGACTGATTTGTAAACAGAACTTGTTCAGTTTCGCCGCAAGTAACTTTTGCAGTACCAGAAACTACGATCCAGTGTTCGCTGCGGTGGTGGTGCATTTGCAGGCTGAGGCGGTGTCCCGACTTAACTTCGATCCGCTTAATTTTATATCCTGGGCCTTCTTCTAGAGTAGTAAATGAACCCCAAGGCCGCAATTCTGTAGCGGCTACTCCGTTGGGTGCTGCAGGTGCGTGCAGGGTAGATACTTGAGAAATTTCTTGAATCTGAACCATGATTTTTACTCCTTGAGGATTGCTTGCTGAATCCTTTGGTTAACGACGTTGCATTGTGATATTAACTAATTTATCCTTGAAACCTAAGTCCACTCGCGCGAACCGGTTACTGGACAGTAGATTTTTGCACTTTGGTCTGCTTTGCTCGATCGACCCACCTTGACCACCATAGCAAAATGATCACAGCAGTTGTCACCCCGTATTTGCGATCGCCCCAATCTACATCAAATCTTCATTCTCAAAGGCCTGTGCTTTAAAGAAGCTTAACGGGGAGACGGGAAGAGAGGGGGACAGGGGGACAGTGGGGGATTGGGGGAGAGGGACAGGGTGAGAGAGGAAGAGGGAGATAATTTTTCTTCTGACTAATGACTAATGACTCATGGCTAATGAATCATGACTGCTGAGAGATAACAATTTTCTTAAGCTTAAAAGTTACAAGCAGACATGATTAGAAAATACAGATTAGGTACAATAAAAAGCTCGGTACTCTGTCGATCGCAATTTTTTCGTCACTTTTAGGAAAACATCAAAATGAACAGCAACGAACTGCCAGCAAAACAAGGCCTATACGATCCGCAGTTCGAGCACGACGCTTGCGGAGTCGGATTCATCGTACACATGAAGGGTAACAAATCTCACGAAATTGTCGAGCAGGCACTGACAATCCTCTTGAACCTCGACCACCGGGGCGCGTGCGGCTGCGAACCCAACACCGGAGACGGGGCAGGGATTTTGATGCAGGTGCCCCACAAGTTTCTCAAAAAAGTAACGGCGGCCCTAAACATCGAACTTCCCGAAGCCGGCGAGTACGGCGTTGGCGCGATTTACTCGTCGCCCAATCGAACTGAACGGGAAAACGGCCAACGCATTTTTGAGGAAATCGCCGCCGAAGAAGGCCAGGAAGTGCTGGGCTGGCGCGATGTTCCCACGGACAACTCGTCCCTCGGCGACACCGCCAAATCTAGCGAACCCTTCATGCAGCAAGTGTTCCTCCGGCGGGCCGCAGGTATTGACGAGGCGGCTTTCGAGCGGAAACTGTACGTTATCCGCAAACGGGCTCACAATGCCATCCGCAGGACTAACACAGACCCCTACTGGTACAATTCCACTCTCTCGTGCCGGACGATCGTCTACAAGGGTATGTTAATGCCGGTGCAAGTCGGCGATTACTATCCCGACTTGCACGACCCTGACATGGAAAGCGCTCTAGCCCTGGTTCACTCGCGCTTCAGCACGAATACTTTTCCGAGTTGGGAACGATCGCACCCTTACCGCTACATCGCTCACAACGGCGAAATTAACACGATGCGCGGCAACATTAACTGGATGCACGCGCGGCAATCGCTGTTCGAGTCGGAACTATTCGGCGATGACTTAAAGAAAATCCCCAATTTAATCAATATCGAAGGCAGCGACTCGACGATTTTTGACAATGCTTTGGAATTGCTGACTTTGGCCGGGCGTTCTTTGCCGCACGCTGTAATGATGATGATTCCGGAACCTTGGACAGCCCACGAGTCCATGAGTGACGAGAAAAAAGCTTTCTACGAATACCATTCTTGCTTGATGGAACCTTGGGACGGCCCAGCTTCGATCGCCTTTACCGATGGTACTTCGATCGGGGCCGTGCTCGATCGCAACGGTTTGCGCCCTTCCCGCTACTGCGTTACCAAAGACGACTTGGTAATTATGGCATCGGAAGCCGGAGTTTTGCCGATCGCCCCAGAACGAATTGTATCAAAAGGTCGCTTGCAACCGGGGCGGATGTTCTTGGTAAATACCGAGGAAGGCCGCATCGTCTCTGACGAGGAAATTAAAACCAAAATCGCCACAGAACACCCGTACCGCCAGTGGATCGACCAGCACATGGTCGAAATAGCCAAACTGAAAGATGCGCCGGCAGTAGCAGAATCTCATCCCGAAACATTATTGCAGCGGCAAATGGCTTTTGGCTACACCTTTGAAGAACTGCGGTTGCTGTTAGCGCCGATGGCAAAAGATGGCGTGGAAGCTGTCGGCGCGATGGGTGCGGATACGCCGCTGGCGGTGCTTTCCAACCGCCCAAAACTGCTTTACGAATACTTCCAGCAGTTGTTTGCTCAAGTTACTAATCCGCCAATTGATTCTATCCGGGAAGAAATTGTAACTTCTGCCGAAACTACGATCGGCGCTGAACGCAATTTGCTCAAACCAGAACCGGAAAGCTGTCATTTGATTGAACTGAAAACGCCAATTCTCAGCAATGAAGAATTAGCTAAGCTCAAACACGTAAATGAGGGCAATTTCCGGTCGATTACACTACCGATTTTGTTTGACCCCAAAAGCGGGGTAAAAGGTCTAGAACAAGCCTTAGAAGAGGTTTTTGCAGCAGCAGACAGCGCGATCGCCTCCGGGGTGAATATCATCATTTTGAGCGATCGGGGTATCAGTCCAGACAAAGCCCCAATTCCGTCGCTGCTGGCAGTTGCGGGCCTGCACCACCACTTGATCCGTAAAGGTACGCGCACGCGGGCGGGACTCGTACTCGAATCCGGCGAACCGCGCGAAGTGCATCACTTTGCGACACTTATTGGATATGGTTGCGGCGCGATTAATCCGTATTTGGCCTTTGAGACGATCGCCGATTCGATCCGCGAAGGATTGCTGCTAAATGTCGAGTACAAAACAGCTTGCAAAAACTACGTCAAAGCGGCAACTAAAGGGGTGACGAAAGTTGCCTCGAAAATTGGGATTTCGACAATTCAAAGTTATCGCGGCGCGCAGATTTTTGAGGCGATCGGCTTAAACAAATCCGTAGTCGATAAATACTTTGCTTGGACAGCCTCGCGGATTGAAGGTGTAGACCTCGAAGTCATCGCCCAAGAAGCTATTTTGCGCCATAATCACGCTTTCCCAGACCGCCCATCCAGCGGACATACTCTCGATGTCGGCGGCGAATATCAGTGGCGGAAAGAAGGCGAAGCGCATTTGTTTAGTCCGCAGACAATTCACGCGCTGCAAAAGTCGGTGCGCGAGGGCAGTTATACGCTTTTCAAACAGTATTCGGGGCTGGTTAATGAACAAAACCAGCAGCATTTTACCTTGCGCGGTTTGTTGCAATTCAAACAGCGGGAATCGATACCGATTGAGGAAGTTGAGCCGATCGAATCTATTCTCAAACGCTTTAAAACTGGGGCGATGAGTTACGGTTCGATTTCTAAAGAAGCCCATGAATCGCTAGCAGTAGCGATGAACCGCATTGGTGGCAAATCGAACACCGGTGAAGGCGGGGAAGATCCCGATCGCTACACTTGGACGAACGATCGCGGCGACTCGAAAAACAGCGCGATTAAACAAGTTGCTTCCGGGCGTTTCGGCGTTACCAGCTTGTACCTTTCCCAAGCGCGGGAACTGCAAATCAAGATGGCGCAAGGCGCGAAACCCGGTGAAGGCGGACAGTTGCCCGGTAAAAAAGTATACCCGTGGATTGCGAAGGTGCGAAACTCGACTCCGGGTGTGGGTTTGATTTCGCCTCCTCCTCACCACGACATTTATTCGATCGAAGATTTGGCCGAATTGATTCACGACTTGAAAAATTCCAACCGAGAAGCGCGGATTAGCGTCAAACTCGTATCGGAAGTGGGAGTCGGGACGATCGCGGCCGGGGTTGCGAAAGCCCACGCCGATGTCGTGTTGATTTCCGGCTACGACGGGGGTACCGGCGCTTCGCCGCAAACTTCGATCAAACACGCGGGATTACCTTGGGAATTGGGACTGGCGGAAACTCACCAAACTTTGGTTCTCAACAATCTCCGCAGCCGGATTGTGGTGGAAACTGACGGTCAAATGAAAACTGGTCGCGATGTAGTAATTGCTGCACTGCTTGGCGCTGAGGAATTCGGTTTTGCGACCGCGCCGCTGGTGACATTGGGCTGCATCATGATGCGCGTTTGCCACCTGAACACTTGCCCGGTGGGCGTGGCGACGCAAGACCCGCTGCTGCGGAAAAACTTTACCGGCGACCCCGAGCACACGGTAAACTTTATGACCTTCGTCGCGCAGGAAGTCCGGGAAATTATGGCGCAGTTGGGCTTCCGCACGCTGAATGAAATGGTTGGCCGCACTGATGTTTTAGAACCTCAGCAAGCGGTGGAACACTGGAAGGCTAAGGGTTTGGATTTCTCGAAAATCCTTTATCAGCCGGAAGTTGGCGCGGATGTCGGGCGCTATTGTCAGATGGCGCAGGATCACGGGTTGGAAAAGTCGATCGACATGACTGTGTTGTTGGATTTGTGCAAAGGTGCGATCGAAAACGGTGAAAAGGTACACGCCAAACTGCCAATTACCAACATCAACCGGGTTGTCGGCACAATTCTCGGCAACGAAATCACCAAACGCCACTGGGAAGGTTTGTCGGATGACACGGTGCACCTCCACTTCCAGGGCAGCGCTGGACAAAGCTTTGGCGCATTCGTTCCCAAGGGAGTGACCCTGGAGCTCGAAGGCGAAGCTAACGACTATTTGGGCAAAGGGCTCAGCGGCGGCAAAATCATCCTGTATCCGTCGCCAGCTTCCACCTTTGTCGCGGAGGAAAACGTGATTGTCGGTAACGTAGTGCTTTACGGCGCGACATCCGGCGAGGTGTTCATCCGAGGGATTGCGGGCGAACGTTTTGGGGTGCGTAACTCCGGCGTGAATGCGGTAGTTGAAGGTGTGGGCGATCACGGTTGCGAGTACATGACTGGCGGCAAAGTTGTAGTTTTGGGTGAAACCGGGCGCAATTTTGCAGCGGGTATGAGTGGCGGTGTTGCTTACATTTTGGATGAAGCGGGCGATTTTGCTACTCGCTGCAATATGTCGATGGTGGATTTGGAAAAATTGGAGGATGTTGAGGAGATTAGCGATTTGCGGCAGTTAATTCAGACTCACGTTGATTTGACTGGAAGTGCGAAGGCATCGAAGGTTCTGGCTGCGTGGGATGAGATGGTGCCGGTGTTTGTGAAGGTGATGCCGAGGGATTATAAGCGGGTGTTGCAGGCTATTGAAAGGGCGATCGCATCGGGTTTAAGCGGTGATGATGCCCTGACGGCTGCGTTTGAAGAAAACGCTCGCGATGTCGCCAGAATTGGCGGCAGCTAGTATTAGTATGGGTGCGTTACGGCTACGGCCTAACGCACCCTACAAAACTATAATTAACTCAAGCATGGGTTTCTCGAAGCGGGCGCGAAGCAAATTCATACGTATCAAGTCAAATAATCTCATATTCAAAATATCTTGGGCGCTGACCATGAGTGATTTTCAATCTTTAAATTATGATAACCAATTTCTTAATCTAGCTTCAGAAAGCGGAGCTGATTACACTCAATTACGCAATTTTTTAGCAGAGGGCAAGTTTAAAGAAGCTGATTGCGAAACTAAACAAATTATACTTTGGGTAGCGTGCTGTGAAAAATTAGGCTATTTAGGGCATTCAGATTGGGTAAACTTTCCTTGTACAGACCTCCAAACAATTAACCAACGTTGGGTAAAATACTCAAATGAGCGTTTCGGATTTTCAGTACAAAGGTCTATTTGGCAAGAAGCGGGCAAAGATTATGACAAATTCTGCGAATACGTTAAATGGGATTCATTTAATAGTAGAATGACCTATGAACTCCGCGCTCCCCTTGGTCATCTTCCCCATACTTTTGTATATTGGTTAGGACATAGAAGAGTCATCGTCCCTGGTGGAAATAGCTGGGGATTGGGATTGCATTGGTTAGATTCCAAACTATCTGCTTGTCATCTATAAAATAATTATCGTAAATACAGAAGTAGAGAAAATTGTGCAATGGATCAACTAATCTAATATCCCAAACTAATCAAGCGTATTTTGACCGAGTATATAGAATTGTGCAATAATCGCCCTTCTCAACAAGACATCGAGACATTCTTGATTGCAGACGAGCAAAACGGTCATTACATCTGGATGAATCAGGGCTGGCAAAAAGGGCGATCGCATTACCGGTATCACTATGTACGTTCGGATTCGCGATGGTAAATTCTGGATTGAGGAAGACTGGACAGAAGATGGGATTGCAACGGATTTGGTGCGCGCTGGAGTTCCCAAGGAAGATATTGTTTTGGCATTTCACGAGCCTGGGATGCGACAGTACACAGATTTTGCAGTAGCTTCGTAGCACTTCAGGGATGGGAAAATCAAAAAGCTCGATCGCACAGCTATTGATGGTGATTTATTGAACAATTTTTTTTTAAACATTAGTGTACTTACCACCCTATTCTCCTCTACCTAAACAAGATTGAGCCAAGAATAATCTTGGTTAAAGAGTCGAACCCGCCAACAACTGGAACAGTTTGATTGTTTACGTTCTGGCAATTGAAGATGTCTTAGGTCAAGTGTCCTAACTGGCTTAGCGGCTGCTCTACTTCCCCTCCCCGCAGTAAAAATATTTTTCCCCAAACAAAAAGCGCCCCTATTTCTAGGAGCGCTTTTTGTTTATCTCAAGTTAAAAATTAACCATTGATAGAAGGAGCAACCATTGCTACTGGGGTGACTTCACTTGCAGCCAAATCAAGCGGGAAGTTGTGAGCATTGCGCTCGTGCATTACTTCCATACCCAA
>NZ_JAUBPU010000159.1:0-1101 GCF_036700885.1 Microcoleus sp. S13_B4 | reverse complement strand
TAGACGAATTAAAATATCTGGAGCAAGTTGGAAATCAGAACATATTGGACAGGTATTGGCTCATCGATGTGCTTACTGAAATGACTTAATTGGTAAGCAAAGAAATAGTTAAGTATAAATACTCATCGCAAAAGTGACACGCTCCCTGTCACTCTTGCTCTTCCTGGTAACGAGTAGAATCATTTAGGATTGCTATAGCAGATGTTTAAGGAAGAAGGCCCTTCGATTGAGTTTATCCTGAGCGTAGTCGAAGGGTCGAAGGGCAGTGCACTGCCTCGCTCAGGAACCGCGAGTTGCTATAGCAAGTCTATTTGAGTCGTGAATGTAGACCAACCTGAAACGCTTGTGATGATTGAATAGATTGTTTACAAATCAAAGGGTTTTGCTATATAAGTTTGAGAAAATTCACAAAAAGCCACAAAAATATTGTATATTTAATCTGTGTTACCAATCTACCTAAGTCGATTTGAAGACTATTATTAAAATAATCTTTTTAGAAAAGTAGGATTGCAGGAAGTACATTAAATACTTAAAAGTGTTATTGTACGAGGCGAGGCTGGCATACAACGATCAAACAAGTAGAGTATGTAAATGTCAGAAATATCATTAAACACTGCTGTAGCTTTTATTATTTTAAAACGTCCTGAAGAAACTCAGAGAGTATTCGCAGAAATTCGGAAATTCAAGCCTCCTAAATTGTTAGTAGTTGCTGAGGGACCCCGGCCAGATAGACCTGGAGAGGAGCTGCAATGCGCTGCTGCTCGTGCTATTATTGACCAGGTGGATTGGGAATGCGAAATTTTTAGGAATTATGCAGACACTAATTTGGGCTGTCGCGATCGCGTTTCTAGCGGGCTAGATTGGGTGTTTGATACGGTTGAAGAGGCTATTATTATTGAGGATGACTGTCTGCCTGATCCTACATTTTTTCGTTTCGCTGAGGAATTGCTGGATCGCTACCGAGACGAAAGTTGCTAAATGCACAAAGGCACTTAGAGGGCAATCCTGAGTGTGGATTAGTGGTGATAAGTAGTTAAGCAAAATTAATTACATAATTATCTCCAAATTATTTAAGAATTTTTTCTACAGATGAAACAAGAG
>NZ_JAUBPU010000095.1:0-15101 GCF_036700885.1 Microcoleus sp. S13_B4 | reverse complement strand
TCGCTGGCATTTATAATTATGAACTTTCTTTAAAGACTAAATTAGAGATCGCCTGAGACTTTCGCAAGAGGTCTACTACCTTTGGCTGCCGCCACCCGAAAATTTAAATCATATATTAGTGCAACTTGTCAACTCCTAGGTGGTGTTAACTTGCCTTACGCGATGTTAATTTTTGTATGTTTTAGTGGTATTTATGATAATTTTTTGATATTGCTTCAATATAAGTGAATTTGGCGGCGATGTCAATCGCCAACAGTAGTAAATCGAATCGCAAATTAAAAATTTTCCAATTCTCGGAAACCATTTTTTTAAGTTGGCTTACGGTGAAGATTAAACAAAAAATCCTACTTACAACCGTACTGAGAAGCTTCGTGTTACCGGAATTACTGCCTTTTTTCAGCAATGCGTAAGTAATTGGCGAGCGAAATTTCCATCTTCTGGCATGGCTTCTTCTCCAATCAAAAGAACTGACTGGCGCAGTAAAAGCCAGAAAACGCTTGCGTAGGAGTTGGGTTGATTTCTCCTCCTAGCGACCCGCCCTCGCCCGCAGCAGTCCTCGTCCAATTCTTTCCTAAAAGCTCAAAAAATACGTAAGTATTTAATTATTTTTATAAAACTAATTTATTGAAAATTTATATTTTGGTGTTTATGGAATTTTCTCAAGGGGGGTAGGATAAAACAAATAACTAAATCAGGGAATAATGAAAATGAGCTCTCATCTGCCGAATTTTTATGCCGTAAAAATACCTAAATCTACCATTATTGCCACTAAGAACAACTTTTTAACACAAGCAAGCTCTACAGCACCAGACGCGAAAAAATCTCTAGTGATTGTTGACCCCCGAGTAGAAAACTACCAGCAATTGATCGGTGGTATTAAACCAGGAACGGAAGTATTTGTACTCAATCCAACCAGGGAGGCGATCGAGCAAATCACTGAAATTTTGAGTCAGCGCACCAGCATCAACAGCCTGCACATAGTTTCTCACGGCCGAGAAGCAGCAGTAGAAATCGGCTCAACAGAACTTAATATTGATAATCTAGAAACATACCGCAGCCAATTGCAGCAGTGGGGAAAAGCCCTTAACGAATCCGCCAGCATTCTGCTTTACGGCTGTAACATAGCAGCCGGCGAATCCGGCCTTAAATTCATACAAAAACTCAGTGAAATAACAGGAGCAAATATTGCCGCTTCCAATAACCTAACAGGGAGTGCAGCATTAGGAGGCGACTGGGAATTAGAAATTACTACAGGACAAATAAATACCGAACTAGCATTTGAAAAAGAAGTCCTAGAAAGCTACACATCAGTCCTGGCTACCTTAGTTGCCGAAACCTTTCAAGGTTCAACAGCACTAGGGCCTTGGATTTATGGAACTAGGGGCAATTCAGCCCCTCCTGGCTTAACCGCAGGCACCGGCCCGGGCGTTATTCCCGGTGTAGTGGGAGGGCCAGTCGATCAACCAGGCTTCGGCGCTTTGAGATTAACCTCAGCAAATAAGGACCAAGCAGCTTTTGTCATCTACAACAGCCCCATCTCTTCCGCTGATGGGCTAAAAGTTACCTTTGATTTATTTGCCTATAACGGCAATATTGGTGCCGATGGCATTAGTTTTTTCCTAATTAACGGAACAACTACGCCAACAGCAGCGGGAGGCTACGGCGGCGCTCTCGGCTATGCAACGAGAAATACGAACCCAATAACGCCTGGTATTGTAGGAGGTTATTTAGGTGTGGGATTAGACGAGTTTGGCAATTTTGCCAATCCGGCTGAAGCGGGCATAGGTGGCCCCGGGAAGCGACCTGATTCAATAACAATTAGAGGCAGCGCAGCCAATAACTATAATTTTTTACGTAACGCTACCGTTCCAGGTGGGGTAGATAGCACAGTTTCAGGTCGTGCTGATGCTAAAAGAAAAGTTCAAATTACATTGCTACCGGGTACAAACCAGCTTACAGTTGCCTTCGACTCCAACGATGGCGTATTCGTTCCCGCCGAAACACTGATCGACATACCGGATTTAGTGGCGGTAAACGAAGCAATACCGCCTACTTTTAAATTTGGTTTTGCTAGTTCGACAGGTTTTTATACAAACATTCATGAGATTGCTAATCTCACTGTCGAAAGTATCAACACTCCCGCACTTTCAGCCGACATTTCCGTTGCTAAAAGAGGCCCCGCGTTCGCCACCCCCGGCAGCACCATTACCTATACAATTACTTCCACTAATAAGGGAACCAGTAGCGCCGCAGACGTTATCATTCAAGATCAACTTCCGGCAAATTTAACCTTCGTCAGCGCTCCCGATACCGCTGGCAATGGCGTATATGACCCTACAAGGCAGACTGTCACCTGGCCGATGATTCCGACTCTGGCTAGCGGCGCTAGCACTACCCGCACCATAACCGCAATTGTCCCCGCACAGACAGCGATCGGCACAACCATAACTAACACCGCCTTTAGCAACTCCAGCACTTACGACCCCGACCTAGCTAACAACAACGGTTCCCTACTAATATCTCAAGCCCCAACTACAATTGTTGCTGCTAGTGCCGACGTAGTTACCACCAAAATCGGCTCCACTACCGAAACAGTGGGTAGGACAGTCACTTACACAATTTCCACAGTCAACAACGGCCCTAGCACAGCCGAAAACGTCATAATTACTGATAGCATTATTCCCGGTTTAACAATAGTTAGTCAATCCAGCGGTACTTACGATCCAATTACTGGCATTGTCACCTTCTCACCTGTTCCCAACTTAGTCAGCGGTGCTGCTGCTGCGATTACTAACACAGTTAGTTTCATCGCACCTGCATCCGGCAGCGTCAGCAACACCGCCAGAAGTACCTCACCTACCCCAGATCCTTTTCCTGAAAACAACAACGGCACTGATCCGCTGGCTAAAGTCACCACAACTCTGACACCTAGTGCCGATGTCGTTACCACCAAAATTGGCTCCACTACCGAAACAGTGGGTAGGACAGTCACTTACACAATTTCCACAGTCAACAACGGCCCTAGCACAGCCGAAAACGTCACAATTACTGATAGCATTGTTCCCGGTTTAACAATAGTTAGTCAATCCAGCGGTACTTACGATCCAATTACTGGCATTCTCACCTTCTCATCTGTTCCCAACTTAGTCAGCGGTGCTGCTGCTGCGATTACTAACACAGTTAGTTTCATCGCACCTGCATCCGGCAGCGTCAGCAACACCGCCAGAAGTACCTCCAGTACCTATGACCGGACTTCAACCAACAATGACGGTAGTGCTCCGGGCGCTAAAGTCACCACAACTCTGACACCTAGTGCCGATGTCGTTACCACCAAAACCGGGACTGTTACAGAAACAGTGGGTAGGACAGTCACTTACACAATTTCCACAGTCAACAACGGCCCTAGCACAGCCGAAAACGTCACAATTACTGATAGCATTGTTCCCGGTTTAACAATAGTTAGTCAATCCAGCGGTACTTACGATCCAATTACTGGCATTGTCACCTTCTCACCTGTTCCCAGCTTAGCCAGCGGTGCTGCTGCTGCGATTACCAACACAGTTAGTTTCATCGCACCCCCATCCGGCAGCGTCAGCAACACCGCCAGAAGTACCTCCAGTACCTATGACCCAATTCTTGAGAACAATGACGGTAGTGCTGCTAAAGTCACAACCACTCTGACACCAGCACCAACTCCGACTCCCAACCAACCGCCAGTTGCCAACAATGCCAAGTCCAGCCTAGGGCCCAACAGCAGCCAGTTAGTCACGGGATTGGGAGGAACGGACGACGGCTTGATCGTCTCTTATACCATCAACACTCTGCCCCCAGCAGACCAAGCCGTCCTGTTTTTAGGAGATCCAGCCAACGGCGGCGTTGCAGTGACACCCGGCCAAGTCCTGACTCCAGCACAGTTGCAGCAACTATTTTTCCAAACGACGGGCACCTTTACAGGAAGCAATTTCACCTACAGCGCCACAGACAACAGCGGTGCTATCAGTCCCCCTGCTACCGCTACTGTGGATGGACTGATAGCACCAACTCCCACAACTCCGACTCCAACACCAACTCCCACAACTCCGACTCCCACACCAACTCCCACAACTCCAACTCCCACACCAACTCCCACAACTCCAACTCCCACACCAACTCCCACAACTCCAACTCCCACGCCAACTCCCACAACTCCAACTCCCACGCCAACTCCCACAACTCCAACTCCCACACCAACTCCCACCGCTCCAACTCCCACGCCAACTCCCACAACTCCAACTCCCACACCAACTCCCACAACTCCAACTCCCACACCGACTCCCACAACTCCAACTCCCACACCGACTCCAACTTCCAACCAACCGCCATTAGCCAACAATGCCAACTCCAGCCTCGGGCCCAACAGCAGCCAGTTAGTAACAGGATTGGGAGGCAGCGACCCCGACGGGTCGATCGTCTCTTACACCATCAACACCCTGCCCCCAGCAGATCAAGCCGTCCTGTTTTTAGGAGATCCAGCCAACGGCGGCGTTGCAGTGACACCCGGCCAAGTCCTAACGCCAGCACAGTTGCAGCAACTATTTTTGCAAGCCACAGGTAATTTTACAGGAGCCAATTTCACCTACAGCGCCACAGACAACAGCGGCGTCTCCAGTCCCGCTACCGCTACGGTGGCGGCCATACTTCCAACTGACAACCAACCGCCATTAGCCAAAAATGCCAACTCCAGCCTCGAACCCAACAGCAGCCAGTTAGTCACAGGATTGGGAGGCAGCGACCCCGACGGGTCGATCGCCTCTTACACCATCAACACCCTGCCTCCAGCAGACCAAGCAGTCCTGTTTTTAGGAGACCCAGCCAACGGTGGCGTACCAGTCACACCCGGTCAAGTCCTGACTCCAGCACAGTTACAGCAACTATTTTTGCAAGCCACAGGTAACTTTACAGGAGCCAATTTCACCTACAGCGCCACAGACAACAGCGGCGCATCCAGTCCCGCTGTCGCTACTGTCGCGGCTATCTTGCGGCCGGTTGGGCCCACACCAACTCCAACGCCCACACCAACTGACAACCAACCACCAGTTGCCAACAATGCCAACTCCAGCCTCGAACCCAACAGCAGCCAGTTAGTCACAGGATTGGGAGGAAGCGACCCCGACGGGTCGATCGCCTCTTACACCATCAACAGCCTGCCCCCAGCAGACCAAGCAGTCCTGTTTTTAGGAGATCCAGCCAACGGTGGTGTACCAGTCACACCCGGTCAAGTCCTGACTCCAGCACAGTTACAGCAACTATTTTTGCAAGCCACAGGTAACTTTACAGGAGCCAATTTCACCTACAGCGCCACAGACAACAGCGGCGCATCCAGTCCCGCTGTCGCTACTGTCGCGGCTATCTTGCGGCCGGTTGGGCCCACACCAACTCCAACGCCCACACCAACTGACAACCAACCACCAGTTGCCAACAATGCCAACTCCAGCCTCGGACCCAATAGCAGCCAGTTAGTCACAGGATTGGGAGGAAGCGACCCCGACGGGTCGATCGCCTCTTACACCATCAACAGCCTGCCCCCAGCAGACCAAGCAGTCCTGTTTTTAGGAGATCCAGCCAACGGTGGTGTACCAGTCACACCCGGTCAAGTCCTGACTCCAGCACAGTTACAGCAACTATTTTTGCAAGCCACAGGTAACTTTACAGGAGCCAATTTCACCTACAGCGCGAAAGACAACAGCGGTGCTATCAGTCCACCCGCTATCGCTACTGTGGCTGGACTGATAGGGCCGACACCAACTCCAACACCGACAACAACACCAACTCCAACACCGACAACAACTTCCAACCAACCGCCATTGGTCAACAATGCCAACTCCAGCCTCGGGTCTAACAGCAGCCAGTTAGTTACGGGATTGGGAGGCAGCGACCCCGACGGGTCAATCGTCTCTTACACGATCAACACCCTGCCCTCACCAGACCAAGCAGTCCTGTTTTTAGGAGACCCAGCCAACGGCGGTGTACCGGTGACACCAGGTCAAGTCCTGACTCCTCAACAGTTACAGCAACTATTTTTCTTCACGACAGGCAACTTTACAGGAGCCAATTTCACCTACAGCGCCACAGACAACGACGGCGCTATCAGTCCCGCTGTCGCTACTGTCGCGGCAATACTTCCAACTTCCAACCAACCGCCAGTTGCCAACAATGCCAACTCCAGCCTCGGGCCCAACAGCAGCCAGTTAGTCACAGGATTGGGAGGAAGCGACCCCGACGGGTCGATCGTCTCTTACATCATCAACACCCTGCCCTCACCAGACCAAGCAGGTCTGTTTTTAGGAGATCCTGCCAACGGTGGCGTTGCGGTGACACCTGGCCAAGTCCTGACTCCAGAACAGTTACAGCAACTATTTTTCTTCACGACGGGCAACTTTACAGCCACCAATTTCACCTACAGCGCGACAGACAACAGCGGTGCCACCAGCCCCGCGCCCGCTACTGTGGCGGCTATCTTGCGGCCGGTTTCGCCAACTCCCACACCAACGCCGGCATCGCCGAGCATCTCAAATCCGATCGGAGAACCAGATACCGAATGTTTGTGTCAGCCCATTATTGAAAAACCGGGAATTAACTTTGCGCCCCCGCAGCAACCACCTGCAGTGGGATTTGTCCGGCATATTTCACAATTTTCAGAGGGACAAACCACCAAAGGAACCAACGGCGATGACTTCATCGTAGACACCAAAGGCAACCAAAAAATTGTCTGTTTTGAAGGCAACGACCTGCTTTTAGGTGAAGAAGGTGCGGACGAAATTTACGGCAACGAAGACAATGACAGGATTTTTGGGGGCATTGACACCGATATTGTTTACGGAGACGAGGGCAACGATATCGTCTTTGCAGGCAAACAGAACGACTGGATTGCCGGCGACTTAGGCTCTGACACCCTGTTTGGAGATCGAGGTGCGGATACGATTCTCGGAGACACCGGGCAGAACAATTCCCAGAACCCTGACGATGCTCGCGATTTGATTTTCGGAGGCGAGGGTGCAGACATCATTAACGGCAACGAGGGCGACGATACCATCCATGCCGGCAAAGGTGACGATATTGCCCTTGGAGGTAAAGAAAATGACCTGATTTGGGGCGAACTCGGCTCCGATACGTTGTTTGGTGGCATCGGCTCCGACAGCTTGTTTGGGGGCATCCGCGACCAAAGGGCCAGCGACTCCCAGGGACGCGACTTGCTGTACGGAGGCTTCGGTAACGACTTCCTCAACGGCCAACAAGCCAACGATACGCTGGTTGCAGGCAAAGATAACGATCGCGCTTACGGAGGTAAAGGCAATGACATCATCTACGGTCAATTAGGCTCCGATACTCTCTACGGCGGCGAAGGAGCCGATACTCTGCTCGGCGACAGTGGCAGTTCCCAGTCCATCGGGGATCTGGGCGAACAAGACTTAATCTTTGGGGACAGTGGCAACGACATCATCGGCGGCGGCCACGGTAATGATGCCGTGCAAGCAGGTAAAGGCAATGATTGTGTTTGGGGTGGCAAAGATAATGACTTGATTTGGGGCGAGCTCGGCTCTGATACCCTTGTCGGCGACAGTGGCAACGACACCATGTACGGCGGTGCTCGAAGTCGAGCTCAAGATGTTGGCGGCCAGGACTTGCTCTTTGGTGGCATCGGTGCTGATGTGCTGTTCGGCGATGAGGGTGACGATACCATCAGTGGCGGTCAAGACAACGACTTGATTTACGGTGGTAAAGCTAACGACCTCATACACGGAGATCTGGGCGACGACTTGATTTACGGCGGTGACGGCAGCGATGAACTCTGCGGTGACGAGGGCAACGATACCATCTATGGCGATCGTGCTGATAACCGGGGTGTCTCGGTGGGCGCAAACGACCAGCAAGACTGCATCAACGGCGGTGACGGCGATGACTTGCTCTACGGCAACGAAGGCCAAGATACTATCAACGGAGATGCTGGCAGCGATACCCTGATTGGTGGTAAAGATAGCGACCTTCTCAATGGGGGCGCTGGAGACGATTGGTTGTTTGGCGACTGGGGCGAGGATACTTTAATTGGAGGTATGGGGAGCGATAAATTTGTGTTGAATGGTGAGGGCGGCACCGATACTGTGATTAATTTCGAGGTAGGCGTCGATAAGTTGGTTGTGAGCGGTGGGGTGAGTTTCCAGCAGTTGCAATTTAGCGCCACTCCCAACGGTACGTTGCTGCAAGTAGCAGGAACCGATCGGGTTTTAGCGAATCTGGTGGGGATTAACGGGGCGATCGGCTCCTCGGATTTCCTACCAAATCTCTCTGAGCTCTAGAATTGGCGGCGAAAGTCTCCTGTTCGGGCGAACAAAACGCCACAGAAGTTCTGAGCTGCTGTGGCGTTCCTCACAATACTCTATTCGGGTGAGAAACTTTGTAGCGCTAGACCATTGACATCGTTCTTACAGTGGCCTTTTGTCCCTCTCTCAAATGCTAAAAAATAAAGGTGTATTCAAGCCGGATTTGGTATAATATCAAATCTGTTAGCCTTGGGATGATTCATAAATCTATTATCTTTAGCGGCGTGAATTAGGGTCAATCCCTTGTCATCTGCGGTGAAGAAATTATTTTTGTTTTACCGCAGATACAGGCAGATAAACACAGAGTAACGCAGATTAATTAGATGAATTTTTGTTGCATCCTCCGTGATTCTGGACTGGTTTTTAGGCCCGACGAGGCTACCGGAGCTGATATAACTTTGTATGGGGTTTTTCAGGTGATCCCAGGTACACAAGGGTTGGTAGCAAAGAGTGTTTACTACCAACTAATTTTAGTGTGTTGTGCGATCGGGATTAAGAACAAACTAAAATTCATCACTAATTCCTCATTCCCCTTCCATTGATTCACAATTCGGAAGTCAAAGATACAGCGATAGCTATTTTTCCCTTTTTCCTGCTTCGCCTCACTTCCCTACGATCAATTCCAATACTTAGCTTAAGATAGCGAAATCTGCTTGCGTAAAAACAGTCGCCGTGGCTGGCCGAACAGCCAACCAGTCCAATTCCAATCCACTTGTTGCAAGCGATAGCCGGCCTGATAGTACAACTGTCGCGCCGCGTGATTATTTTCCAGAACGTGGAGGTAAATCTCAGAAAATCCCCATTCTCTGGCTGTCTCCTCGCAGTTGCTGAGCAATTGTTGAGCAACCCCCTGTCGCCGGTAGTCCGGGTGAACGGCTAAATTCGACAAATAAGGATAGTCAGAATTAGGGATTTGCCAAGGAAAGCGAGAACGCATAGCCATTTCTACTGTCCCTGCCATGCGCTGAGCTCGGTGCGCTCTAGAATTCTGCGTTCCCTCCTCCCGCGAGACTAGCTCAGCAACCAGACAAATGTAATGTTCTGCCTTAGAACGCAGTCGATTTTTTAAATCTTCGTAAATGCCCAAACGCAACACTGGATACACCCATTCTACAAACCCCTCGCGGGAGTGAAAGCTCATGGCTAAAATATCAGCTAGCTGCGTTAAGTCGTTGGGCGCAGCCACCCGGATCGAAAAACCACAAAGTCCGGGAGTTTGTTGTTGGTGAGATGGTGAGGAAAAAAATGAAGGATTCACAATGCCAGGCCACTATATTAATTTTTTTACGCGGGTTTCTAAGCTACCATCTTAGAAAATTCGGTGATGTTATACTGATCTTATAACCTAACTTATAGGCATAGTTTATTAGCCCGATTAAATTATATTCTTTTCTGCTTGACTTTAAGTTGTATTTGAGGTAAATGGAAAATTATTAGCATTTAATACTCTAGTTATCACAAAATAAAACTCATCCCCTAATACTAGATTTGTGGATAAGCTATTTGGCCTTTAAATAGAAGCTTGATCCCTGGCTTTCGGCTGGCATCACAAGAGTTTAAGTAAACAGTAGAGTAGCTTACCAATTAAATGCGCGACAGCTTAGCGGGCAAGGTATTAAAAACAATCACAAACGTTTTAACGTCAGGTTCCCGGAATCTTACCGCTCTCTGCTTACGGAAATACCCGATCGAATATAATTTATCCGTCAAGGGGTAGTTGAAAAACTCAACGACTGATCAGACTAACACCGGGCGCGCTGGCGCGTCGGATGTTCCCCGCCGCCCCCCCGGCCTGGCACCCCAGCTTTCAGCAGTTCTGGGCAATCCATCGCCCGTCCCCGATCGCACCGGCCTTACCTGTTGAGCTAGGGGGTACTTTCCCAACTTCCAATTGAAATTTGGATGCCTGGAAACAGTCTGCGGGGGTTTTCCCCCTCGGCTCGATACTCTGCTGCGCGCGATCGAGACCTTCAAAACCTCGATCGAGCTGATTGACCCTGCCCAAAAACCGATATACGCCACCGACACTGGTCGTGGAGAGATCAAAATTTTAGACCCTAGTTCAAGCTCCACGATTCATCTGTGGAGTACATCTAAAATCTAAAATCTAAAATCTAAAATCGACTGATCGGTTTCCACAGAGTACATCCCTAGCTAAGATTAACAGATGGATGCTCGAGCTTGCGGTGTTTCGCCGCAGTAATTGGCTTGTCGAAGGTCTGCAGGAGGCACAAAAAATGCCGAGATCGGGAAAAAAAGTGCAAGTCTAACTAAAATGGTACAGCAATTGCGTCACTCCCACAGACACCTGTCTGGTCTGTCAGCCACCCCCGAATATCAGTCAGGGGCTGGGCGCCGGATTGTGGTCGGTATCCCTGGCTGACTGTTAAAGTTGCTGTTACTTGTGGGAAAAAACACAGGCGAAGATGTTGGTTGTCTATTGTATCTTGCTGCGGGCAGCTTTCACATACTAAATAAAACAGTCCCAGGAGCCAGGATCAAACATAAATTTGGCAAATCAACTCACAATCAGGACGGTTATTCCTATGTATTCTGAGATATCCAGACGGCAGTTAAAATGACCAGATTTGTGTTTGCTCTCCTGCTGCATAAAGGTAAGGGGTGAAGGAAAATTCTCGGTAGACGAGTTTAGATGAATATCATTAAATAATAAAATTGGGGTGCACGACTGATAACTGTGGCTCAGAAGAATTCCGAATTGAAAACCCAGACATCAAAAATCAAGGTTGATGCTCTTGCCTCGCCCACTCACAACAACTCCATATCCACGAATTATTGTGATACCATTTTCCAAAAATAATGGCACTTTCGGCAAAATCCCAACCCTTATGTCATCAGTCATTCGCAATCGAAAATCGAAAATGGTATGACTTCAGCAATTTAAATCGGCGAATTCTTCCTTTGATCAGACTTATTAAATCGAACAGCCCCGGGGCACAGGAGAACGGTGCATGAATTCCCAAGAAAATCCTAAGCTAAAAATTCTGATCGTCGATGACGAACCGGATAACCTTGACTTGCTTTACCGCACCTTTCATCGAGACTACAAAGTACTCAGAGCCGAATCTGGCCCGGCTGCTCTCGAAATTTTGGCAAAAGAGGGAGAAGTTGCGGTGATTATCTCCGACCAGCGAATGCCAAAAATGAGCGGTACAGAGTTTCTCAGCCTGACGGCGGCTCAGTACCCCGATGTGATCCGAATTATTTTAACTGGCTATACAGATGTTGAAGATTTAGTTGAAGCTATTAACGCTGGCAAAGTATTCAAATATGTTACCAAGCCTTGGGATGCTCAAGAGCTGATAAATCTTGTCAGTCAAGCTGTTGAGACTCACAATCTTTTGAAAACGCGCACCAATGAACTGCGCCGTGCTTTGAGCCAAGAATCGCTGCTTTATGCCGTTACCAATACTATCCGATCGGCTCCCAATTACCAGCAAATGCTGCAAAGAATTGTGGAAACTGTCGGGCAGATGTTTGAGGTGAGTTGCTGTCTGCTGCGGCCGTTCCAAGACGGCCAAGTTGCCGATGAGTGGTTCGTTTACCAGAAGGCAGAAACTCAAGGGTTGGCGGGCGATGAGGAAGCGATGCCAGGAGATGCTTCTGCTGCGGAACTCTCCCCGGATTTGCTGCCGGATTTGGTTTGGGAAACTCTGGATGTGGAGGTGATTCAAGATGCCCAAACTGACGATCGAGTTTTAAACTCGGATAATCAACAGCGACAGCAGGCTTACGAAGCTGCGAATATTCGATCGAGCTTGATCGTACCGCTGTTTTACAAAATCGAACTTATGGCAGTTTTGGCGCTGCACCAGTTTGCGGAACCGCGCCAGTGGAAAGACCACGAGGTACAGTTGGTAATTACGGTGGCAGACCAAGCGGCTTTGGCGCTTTCTCAAGCCCGGGCTTACGAACAGGTGCGGGCGCTGGCCAAGCGCGAGGCCCTAGTCAATACTATTACTACGGCAATTCGATCGAGTCTCGATCCCCAAAATATTTTTGCAGCCATTACTCAACAACTTGGCCAAGCTTTGCAAGTTGACGGCTGCGCCCTATCTCTGTGGACAGAAGATGATGAATACGTCCAATGCGTGGGGCTATACGACACAGATAGGGATACCGTGGCTGTAGAACAGGGTTTTATTGACAATCCAGAGATAGTTGCGAACCCTCTTGGCTACGAGACGACTTCTGCCGATGCTGCTGAGAACACTCGCGCGTGGGTTTTTGCCCATCCTTCTTTGCCACAGTCTTTGGTGCCGATTCGGGGCAATCCGGTGTTGCTGCAAGTTATGGTATCAAAAGAGCCGGTCGCGATCGAAAATCTCGACGAACACCCGGAGTTAAATGTTACAGAACTGCAAGTTCGATCGCCAGCCCGCGCCTTGTTAGTCGTTCCCTTACTCTCAGAAGGCAAAATCATCGGCAGCATTTCCCTGCGCCAAAATCGCAGCATCCGCCGCTGGAACATCTCAGACATTGACCTGGCTCAAATAGTCGCAACTCAAGCTGCTCTGGCCGTGCAGCAGTCGCGCCTCTACCAGACTACCAGACAGCAGGCAGAAAGGCTTCTGGAAGCCGATCGGCTCAAAACCGAGTTTTTCCAAAATATCTCCCACGAGTTCCGCACCCCTCTAACTCTAACTATCGGTCCTCTGGAATCAGCTTGCAGGCGCCACGAAGACTTGCCCTACGAACAAGCCGTAATCGCTTTGCGTAATTCCCGGCGCCTCCTGCGCTTGGTAAATCAACTGCTGGACTTGCAGCGACTTGATGCCGGACGGATGCAGCCGAGTTTTCGCCCCTGCGATTTAGTCGGTTTCTGTTACTCTACCGCAGAGTCGTTCCGCGCCTACTGCGAGAAAAAAGGACTGCACTTAATTACCCAACTGCAAGAATGTCCTTTACTTTATTTGGATCTGGAAAGATTTGACAAAGTTATTTACAACCTGCTATCAAATGCTGTTAAATTCACCCCAGAAGGCGGAACTATCACCCTGAAAGTTGAATCGGCCGGCGCTCACTGCTTGTTACAAGTAAAAGACACGGGTATCGGCATTCGCACCGAACAAATTCCCTATTTATTCGAGCGCTTTCGCCAAGCCGAAGGTTCAGCTAGCCGTTCCTACGAAGGCAGCGGCTTAGGTTTGGCACTTGTCAAAGAATTAGTCGAACTCCACGGCGGTCAAATTTCAGTTGAGTCAGTTTACGGCGAAGGTACTACTTTTACCGTTTGGCTGCACTTTGGTTCAACTCACTTGCCTCCGGAACAGGTACTAGAAATACCTGCGGACTTTCACTCATCCAAAGCTGCTGTGGAACTGGCCGATGTGGAAGCGGATTTGTCGGAAAATGAGGCCGAAAATCATAACTTTGAGGCGCTCCAACCGATCAGATCAGAAACAGCAGTGGGAACGGTTTTGGTGGTTGACGACAATCCAGATTTGCGCTTTTATGTGTCGTCTATTCTGCGAGATTCTGGTTTTGCAGTTTTGCTCGCCCGCAACGGACAAGAAGGGTTTGCCGTGGCTAAAAAACGTCGCCCTAATTTAATTATAACTGATTTGATGATGCCTTTGATTTCGGGCTTGGATTTGATTCGGATGATTCGAGAGGATGAGGAATTGCAGGGAACTCCGGCAATTTTGCTGACTGCTAAAGCCGACGAAGATACTCGAATTGAAGGAGTAGAACGGGGTGCAGATGCTTATTTGTCCAAGCCTTTTAATGATCGAGAATTGTTGGCGGAAGTGCGGAATTTGCTCGCCCTCAAACAAAACGAGCGCCGAGTGCAGCAGTTGAATAGTTATTTAACTGAGTCGGTTCTGCGCCGATTTTTGCCGCCGGCGATGGTGAAGGCCGCAGCGGCTGGAGATTTGGCATTGGATTTGCGCCCGGAACCGCGATTGATTACTATTTTGTTTAGCGATATTGTCGGTTTTACTCAAATGGCAAATACGCTGCGCTCGCGCCGCGTAGCTGAGCTGTTGAATGAATATTTGGCGGCAATGACTAAGGCTATTTTTGACAGTGGCGGTACGGTGGACAAGTTTGTTGGAGATGCGGTAATGGCTTTCTTTGGCGCGCCGGAGGAACTAACCCCTAATGAGCAAGTACGCCGCGCTGTGGCTGCTGCTGGCCAAATGCTGCGAGCTCTGAAGGAGCTTAACAAGAGCTGGTTGGAGCAGGGAATTGTTGGGGAAAATGGCGTGCCTCCGGTGCGGTTTCGCTGCGGAATTCACCAGGGTACTGCGGTGGTGGGGATGTTTGGCGGCCCTGATCGATCGGATTATACGGCGATCGGGCCGAGCGTGAATATTGCCGCCCGCTTGCAAGAGGTGACGGAACCAAACACGGTGCTAATTTCGGCGGCGGTGGCAGATTATGTTGAGGAAAATCGCATTGTTAAATATAAGCCTTTGAAACTAAAGGGAATTGATGAAACGGTATTGACTTTTTTACTAAATTGTGAGGAGTCATTATAAGTATTCTATAGCAACCGCTTTCGTCGGCGCCGGACACAAAGCGTAAGACATCCTCTATTGCATCTGGTAAACAATCAAACTGATCCAGTTTTTGGCGGATGCGACTCTTTAACCAAGACTCTTCTTTGCTCAATATTGTTAAGATGTGGTGAATAGGGAGGTAAGTAGGGTTTGCTGAATAATCGATCGCAAACTAAGAACAGAAGCGATCGATATATTCAAACTCAACTAAAGATAG
>NZ_JAUBPU010000158.1:0-1117 GCF_036700885.1 Microcoleus sp. S13_B4 | reverse complement strand
CTTACTCTGCCTCCCCAATTAAAGTAAATGCCGCCCAATTTCGCGGCCCAGGATGAGTTTTCATCGTAGTTAACATTGCTTGCCGAAGTGCCTGTGCTTTGTCGGGATTATTTTGCAAGTTTTGATAAAACGACTGCATCAATTCGGATGTCGGCGCATCGGGAACTGACCATAAAGAAACAATTACACTGGGAACGCCTGCCGAAATCAAAGCGCGCGACAAGCCAATCACGCCATCCCCGGTAATCCTGCCTTCTCCAGTGTTGCAGGCACTCAAAACGACTAAGCTTGCTTGCAGTTTCATGTCAAAAATCTCTTCTGCGGTCAATAAGCCGTCATCGCTACCAGAAGGAGCCATAGCGATCGCACTTCCCAATCCGCGCACATCATCCAGCAATCCATGCGTTGCCAGGTGAATAATCGATGCTTGGGGCATTTTTTGGACGATCGCAGCTTTTGTCCCTTGAGCGCCTGTGATGGCTTGGGTTTTGAGCAGAGGCGCGATCGCGATCGCTTCGGCTTCGGCTCCCGGTAGAGGAGACAATTGCTGTTTGGGTTCTCCCGGAGAGAGAGACACACTCGGCATCGTGGGATTGCCCAAGACTAGAGCGTTACTGCTGTTGGCTGGCTTCTGTGCAAGCTTCTGTCGTTGCTGTCGGGTTAAATCCAATACTTGAATCGAAGGGGCGGTGAGAATGGTGTGTTTTTGGATTAAGTAAGTGCCGTTGGCATCTTGCAGGGCGGGAAAAGGCACCTGGAACAGGGAACCTTGGGGAATGAAAATGACGTGGGCATTGGGGTCTTTGGGTAGGAGGCTGGCAATGGGATCGATCAGCAGTTGATGCAGTGTCGGTAAGTCGGGTTGGAGTTGAGTGGATCTCAGACTGCTGCGACTGCGGACGGCGAGGAATTCTTGGTTGCCAACGATCAAGTTGGTTAGAGAGGCGTTGTGTTGTTGCCAGAGGGGTTTGAGGTCTACCTCGCGGAAGGTAATTTCGCCTGTCGGTTGAATCACCCAGATGTAGAGCGCGGATTCACGCGATTCGCTTTTTCCCTGAATCTGGAAGTCGTCATAGACGATCGAATACTGAACCAAAGTGGCCTTCTGTGATTTGGC
>NZ_JAUBPU010000157.1:0-1125 GCF_036700885.1 Microcoleus sp. S13_B4 | reverse complement strand
ATACCAATTTTATGTGAAGTTGCATATAATAGAGAGATAGCTTGTATGGTGCGTTTATGAGTCGTAGTTTTAAAATAACAATTGAAGAAAGTGCAGAATTTTTAGAAAAACAACTAAAAAATACTCGTACTGCCAACCAAAAAGAACGAATACAAGTATTATGGTGGTTAAAAACAGGGCAAGTACAGGAGCATCAAGAATTAGCGCATCGTTTGGGTAGAGACAAATCTACGATAACCCGATGGTTACAAAAGTATCGGCGGGGTGGATTATCGGAATTATTGTTGGTAAAAAAAGCCCCCGGACAAGTACCACACATGACTCTGGAGGCATTAGCAGGGCTCAAAGAACGTTTAGAAAAAGGAGCCGCCTTCAAAAGCTACGGAGAAATTGTTGAATGGCTCAAAAAAGAGTATAGTCTAGAACTGACTTATGCAACAGTTTATGCTTGGGTGCATTATCGCCTCCAAGCAAAACTGAAAGTGCCACGTCCGCAAAGTGCTTTACAGGACATAAAAGCAGTGGAACTTTTTAAAAAAACATCGTCCCAGCAGTCTTGACGTTTCAAAAATTCTTTGGTAAGGGTAAACGGCTACGATATTTGTGTCAAGATGAAACCCGTTTGGGACTGAAAACGTTGACGGGTAAAGTAATTACAGCCCGGGGGGTAAAACCAGTTGCTCCCATACTGTGGAAGCGTGAAAATTTTTGGTTGTATGGGGTAGTCGAACCATTGAGTGGCTGGCATTTTTGCCAAGAATATGCCCATCTTAATGGAGAAGATTTCCAGCAATTTATTGACGCTCTTTCTCTACAATTGGGTGAAGATATTGCGCTCATTCAAATGGATCGAGCGGGTGCTCATATCACTAATGAACTCTCATGGCCCGAAAATTTAATTCCAGTCTGTCAGCCCTCACATAGTCCAGAACTTAATCCAATTGAACGGGTCTGGGAATATATCAAACAGCAACTTGTTGGAGAAGTTTTTACAACTCTTGGGCAACTACGAGAGCGTTTGCAACAAGTTCTTGAAAACATCACTCCTGAGCAAATTAGTTCGTTGTCATCTTACAATTTTATTCTTGAAGCCCTATTCTATGCAGCTTCATATTAAATTGGTAT
>NZ_JAUBPU010000094.1:0-15444 GCF_036700885.1 Microcoleus sp. S13_B4 | reverse complement strand
ATTGCTTTTTGCCAATGGGTTTTACCCCCTTTAATGTAATCATTCTGCCCTCCATAGTAATCAATCCAAATCTACTCTCGTCCTGACACCATATCCTTACAGGCTTGGAGTTTCCGAAATATTTAATCATTACTTTTATCAGCTCACATAGTTTTTTTTTGAAGCTTGCCTGCACCTCTTCGTTCGCTTTGTGACTTTGGGGTCTTGGGACTTTCAGGTCAGCTTTCAATTTATAATGAACTAGGTCATGTACCACTTTATAGCTCACTTTAATTCCGCATTCTTTTTCTAGCCAGAGCTGTAACTTGCCATAACTTGTTTCTCCCTGTGGTTCTTGCAGTTTTTTGATTAATTTTTCTCTCACTGAGGGTGGAATATGTGGAGTCTTTCCGGGAGCTTTTTTTATGCTAAGTAATTCACTAATTCCACCTTGTTTGTAAGCTCTTAACCAACGATATATTGTCGATTCGTCTCGTTTCAACATCGTGGCTAATTCGGCTCTTTTTTGGATGTTTTTTGTGGCCAGCCAGTATAATACCAGTAATTTTTCTTTATTTACGGCGGTCGCACTCCGTTCGAGTCGCTGCTCTAGTTCCTCAACCGTTTCCTGGATTTGTACCTGAAGTTTGTTCGCCATATTGGATGTACTCTACTTTTACCCTATATTTTAGTGTACCTTCATAGTGAATTGGTATAATTCATCTGCGTTAATCGGTGTTGATCTGCCCTCATCTGCGGTTAAAAAAGAGAATGTATTAACCGCAGATGACAATGGATAGAGGCTGATTCACGCAGATAAAGAGAAGAGAGATAGGAATCATTCCGATGCTAACAGATTTGATATCAGTCATAACCCAATTGTTTACGGCCTTTTTTACAACTAAAGCAGAAGGCAAAGGTACGGGATTGGGACTGTCTATTGGCTATCAGATAGTAACTCAAAAATATTGGGGAAGTTGGAAATGTTTGTCATCGCTAGAAGGTGGAGCAGAGTTTGCGATCGGTATTCCAATGTAGGATAGACTGAGGGGTAGTTTGCAGTCATTAGTAATTAGTCATGAGTTAACACTTGTCAATTGATTATCAACAGTGGGAATAGTAAAGTGAAATTCACTTCCTCGGTCTTTTCCTGCGGAATCTACCCAAATGTTGCCGCCCCAGCCGGCAACAATCTGTTTGCAAATTGCCAATCCCAAACCAGTACCGCCGGCGCTGCGCCGCAAAGCTCCTTCTTCTTGATAAAATCGATCGAACACTACTTTTAAACTATTGGCCTCTATTCCCCTCCCCGTATCGGCTACGAGCACTTCCACCATCCGAGAACCGTTGCATTTCGCTCTTATGGTCACGCTTCCCTGGGGTGTTGTGAATTTGCAAGCGTTGTCTAGCAGTTTGGAGAGTACCTCCACCAACCACTCACCGTCTGCTTGTACTAAAGGCAATTCTGCGGACACTTCGGCGATAATTTCCGGTAACTCTCGATCGAGTCCGCCGCCCGATCGCACGCTGCTGAGGGCCAAATCAACGCATTCTTGCAGCGTCAGCGATTCTACATTCCATTGAACTCGCCCGCTTTCTAAGTGAGAAAGAGTTAAGAAATCTTGCACGAGTTTCCGCATTCGATCGGCATCGCCGAGGGCAGTTTCTAACATGATTTGCCGCAACTGGGCGGGCATATCAGGTTCGGAATTCAAACTTTCCAAACAAACTTGAATCGTAGAAAGCGGAGTGCGGAGTTCGTGCCCGGTGATGGCAATTAGATTACTGCGAGTGCGGTCTAATGCTTCTAATTGTTGGTTGAGTTCTTCTAAATGAGCGTAGGTTTCTGCTTGAATTAAGGCTGCCCCGAGTTGGGTGGCGATCGCCTCTACTAAAGCAATTTCGTCTTCTTCCCAAGCCAAAGTCGATCGGCACTGGTGCATTTCCACCATTCCCAACACCCGCCCCTGATAAAGCACTGGCACCATTAACCAAGAGACTATTTGCCAATTTTTTACAGTTTTCTTCAGGAATTTTGTATTGACAATCAGGGGGTGTTGTGCTGTGTCTTGGATGTAAACTCGCTCCTGCCGCGCCACGGCGTCGCTCCATATTTGATTTTCCTGCAACAGCCAAGTCTGATCCAGCATGGAACTAGCGCCGGCCCCCAAAAACTCGCGATCAATTTTGACCGCCACATCTGTGGCCTTGCACCGATAAATCAAACATCGGCTTGCCGACAGGGCAGTGCCGAGTTCTTGCACTGCAACTTCCACGATTTCTTGCGGGTTGAGAGACTGCCGCATTGCCGTTGTAATTAAGTTTACGAGGCGTTCTTTACGTTCCTGAGCGGCGATGGCGGCGTATGCTTTGAGCAGTTTGTGCTGGCCTGCTTGCAAGTAGGTTACTAAGCGTTCGGTAAAAGCATCGCTCAATTTTGGATTGGGAATTTTTGAGCTTTTTCCCGTACTTATGTCGGGTTTGGCGGCTTGGGAAGTGGCGGATTTCCTCGTTTTTTTGGGTGTTTTGATTAGCTTGTAAGTAGTTCGCGCTCGATCGATCTTTTCGGCCAATTCCGGGCGATAATTGACAATTTTATCGAGCAACAATGCGGCAGCTTTGGAGCTTACCTCGCGATCGAACGTCCAAATTCCTTCAAATCTGCGAGCTTGATCCATCAACAGCGGCCCGCGATCGTCCTGGTTGTCGATCGGCACAATTTTTTCTTGACAAATCAGACAAGTTGAGTAGTTTTGCCCCAGCACCACTAAGTGCCACTCTTTACTTAATCCGTCCTCCGGTGCAAACGCCACAGTTTCGTGACACTCCGAAGCATTTTTAAAGTCAGTTTCCGGTGCTGCCAGCACGTATACCTGAGACGAGCGTGAGGCAATTCGCCGGTAGCGGTGAGCTTCCTGGCGGTAGAAGCGCTCTCGCTGAAAGCTTGCAATGACTAGCGGTTCGTCGTCGGAACCCGCCAAAACTAAGTCTTCCATCGCGTGAGACAGGGCTGTCATGGAAGATTTGAAATAAATTTGTGCCCGCAGTTGGGGCAAAGCTTGCAGAAGTTCTGCCAGTAGCGAAATAGGGACGATCATCTAGCCTTAAACGTGCATTTTTGCCGATGACAAAACAGGATCGATAGGAGGTTTAGAGCGATCCCTTTTCAGTATCTAATACATTTATGCTTCATAACACGACTGTTTAAGTCATATCATGCTAGCAATAGCACTTAGACGAATCTAAGCAGAGGTATCCCTCCAAGACCTTGAGTTCATCCCAAAGTCACCTGTTTTTACCTCTAGGTTTTGACGCTAACTCATCTATGCAGGTTGGAATTCGGGCGTTAACACTCTCACCATTCAGACTTGTTAGACACCGCTTGCGGATCTCTTGCATTATACTATTCTTGAGCTATTTGATATCAGTGCCATCAGTATCGGTTTTTGGCGATCGGTTTTTGGCGATCGATCGGGCTAATCGCCAATTAAACTTTCAAAAATCACAAATAATTGGCCCTTAGTTAAAAACTAACGGCCAATTATTTTGAGGACTTATATCCAATCTGCTTAGATTCGGAATGATGCCAAGGGTGCGAGCATCCTCGCGATCTGTTAAGCTCGCACTAAACTCGGAAAATTATTATTTGGATGAAGCGCGGAAACGATTTTCACCCAAAATCTATGAAGAAAAAGGGTTTCGGACACCTAGGGTGTAAGTCCTATATTTTTTTGAGGCATAGCGCCTAAGTATAAATGCTGCGGCTGTGGTTGTCTTAGGCTAGTTCGCCCCCTTCGTCGCTGCCGCCCGGAGATGATTTGTAGAGAGCATCTAATTGTTCGCGGGCGTCTTGGACAGTCAGCGAACGCATCACTAACAGCGGCTCATTGACAATGTTGCCCTGTTCGTCTAAAAGTTCTGGATGCGGTACAGATTGAGAGCGAGGATGGGATGCGTGGCGATTATTTGCCATGAATTGTTGAGGGCGCTGGGACTCCATACCTACGGTGACGAGACTGCGGATTAAGTTACCGACTGCCAGAAAGGCAAGAACGGTAAAAGCTAAAATATAAAGCAGGTGCAACATTATCTTCTCCTCCGGGCTAAACAGCCACACAGCAATTTACAAAAGTGTTTCAGCAAGTAATAACTTATTAACTGGAAATCTGTTTGAGGTTGTCAAGTGGGCCGCCACATTTCCCAAGGTTTAGGATTTGACTGCAGGTTGAACTTGAACTGGCCTTTTTATTTTCCAGGGGGAGCTGACTGCAATGAGCGAAAACGGGCCGATACTTGCCAGCATTCGGCGAGCAGTCTGTGCCACGGCATTAGTGCTGCGGTTTCAATCCCAACTTGACCTCCGGTTGCTTGAAATAGAGCTTTAGCTGCGCCTACTTCTTGCTGAGCCTGTTTGACTCGCGCCACCAAGTCAGATTGATCTTCGCCGCTCAGAAAGGGAATTTCCTCAGTTTCTAAGAGGTTTGCCGATCGATCGAACCAGTAATTGAAATCCTCTAACAGCGGTTCCAGTAACGCTTTGAGCAATTCTGATTCGGGCAAGTTGGAATTAAGCATGGATCAAAATTGGGTTATTTATTTATTATAGTCTTAGACGGTCTTTACAAATTGTAACATATTTTTAACAAAAATTCAATAATTTAACAACAATTAGCAGGTGGGTGTGAATAAATTTAACTGTGCCAGCAGCGATTTTTGAGTCGAAATCCCCAAATTCTGCAATATCCGCTCAGACTCGCTAGCAATAGCTCATAGCAGAAGGAAGTTCGGCAACGGATTCGCTTGCTTCGGATGTAACGGATGAAAGGAAGAAGAAAGAAGGAAGAAAAAAACGTATCGGCTCAATGCCCTGTTTGGCCAATGCCCTGTTTGGCCAATGCCCTGTTTGGCCAATGCCGAGAATGACCTAATTTCTCGGAGTGTCCCCCAGCCGGAAGTCGGCGCTTACTGTCCCATTCTGAGTAAGATAGAAGCAACTGCAACTAAATTAATTGCTAATTCAGCCGATGTCTAGCTCAGAATCCATGTCCCCTCCAGAAGAGTCCGTTAAGATTGAGTTGCCCCGCACGAGTGAGTCGGAGGCACTAAAAAAAATTCGCCACACCACCTCCCACGTTATGGCGATGGCTGTGCAGAAGTTATTTCCCAAGGCGCAAGTGACCATTGGCCCTTGGATTGAAAACGGTTTTTATTATGACTTTGACACTCCCGAACCTTTTACGGAACAGGATTTAAAAGCCATTAAAAAAGAGATGATCAAAATCATCAACCGTAAATTGCCTGTAATTCGGGAAGAAGTCAGCCGCGAGGAAGCGGAACGCAGAATTAAGGAGATTAACGAACCTTACAAATTAGAAATTTTAGAAGGTTTGATCGAACCGATTACTCTTTACCATGTGGGCGAGGAATGGTGGGATTTGTGCGCCGGGCCTCACTTAGAAAATACCAGTGAGTTGAATCCAAAGGCGATCGAGCTAGAAAGCCTAGCAGGCGCGTACTGGCGCGGCGACGAAACCAAAGCTCAATTACAGCGCATTTACGGCACTGCTTGGGAAACTCCCGAACAATTAGCAGCATACAAGCATCGCAAAGAAGAAGCCTTAAGGCGCGATCACCGCAAATTAGGCAAAGAATTAGGCTTGTTTATCTTTGCCGATGCAGTTGGGCCCGGTTTGCCTTTGTGGACACCGAAAGGCACTGTTTTGAGAAGTATTTTAGAAGATTACTTGAAACAAGAACAAATCAAGCGCGGCTATTTGCAAGTAGTGACTCCGCACATCGCCAGAGTGGATTTGTTTAAAATTTCTGGCCACTGGCAGAAATACAAAGAAGATATGTTTCCGCTGATGGCAGAAGATGCAGAAGCGGCCGCAAATGAACAGGGTTTCGTGATGAAACCCATGAATTGCCCTTTTCACATTCAAATTTACAAAAGCGAGTTGCGTTCCTATCGCGAATTGCCGATGCGGTTGGCGGAATTCGGCACAGTTTACCGCTACGAACAATCGGGAGAATTGGGCGGTTTAACGCGGGTGCGCGGCTTTACGGTGGATGATTCCCACTTATTTGTCACGCCAGAACAGTTGGATGCTGAATTCTTGAATGTGGTGGATTTGATTCTGTCTGTATTCAAGAGTCTGCAACTGAAAAACTTTAAGGCGCGTTTGAGTTTCCGCGATCCAAACAATTTAGAGAAATACATCGGTTCCGATGAAGCTTGGGAAAAGGCTCAAGGTGCAATCCGCCGCGCGGTGGAAACTTTGGGAATGAATTATTTTGAGGGAATTGGGGAGGCGGCTTTTTACGGGCCGAAACTCGATTTCATTTTCCAAGATGTTTTGGATAGAGAATGGCAATTAGGAACTGTTCAGGTAGATTACAATTTGCCAGAACGTTTTGATTTGGAATATGTCGCTGAAGACGGCACTCGCAAGCGTCCGGTGATGATTCACCGCGCTCCTTTCGGTTCTCTGGAACGCTTGATCGGGATTTTGATCGAGCAGTATGCAGGCGATTTTCCGCTGTGGTTAGCGCCGATTCAGGTGCGGTTGTTGCCTGTCAGCGCGGAGTTTTTGCCGTTTGCGAAGGAAGTGGTCGCGAAGATGAAAATGCTCGGAATGCGCGCGGAAGCGGATGAGAATAGCGAGCGTTTGGGCAAGTTAATTCGCAATGCTGAGAAGGATAAAATTCCGGTGATGGGTGTTGTGGGTGCGAAGGAAGTTGAGGCGAATAGTTTGAATATTCGGACTCGGGCTTCTGGCGAGTTGGGGGCTATTTCGGTTGATGAAGTGATTGGGAGGTTGCAGGCGGCTATTAGTAGTTACGGCGATTTTTAGGTCATTTTAACCGCATATTTTAGAACGGGCGTCTCGCCCGTTCCACAATTCACTTAATGGGCGTCTCTCCCGTTCCACAATTAATGCAAATGATAAGCTGTTGTGCATTTAATTTTCACAATCCTCTGCGTGGCCTTTGCGCGCGGGTGATGCGGAATCAATTGTAGATTTACCACTGTTATTAAAGGGGGTTTACGATCGCGCCGCCTATGACTTTAGAATCGATTACACCGCCGCACCCCTTGCTGCGCTGTCGGAAACCGATGCTGTGTGGGCGGATGCTTTGTTGCGAGAGAGGGGATTGATCGGATGATAGAGGGAGGTTTAAGTGCGATCGATAGGGAAAAATTATTAAATACGCTCATACTTATGGTAAACAAGTGGTAAACAAGGATATAAATGTCAAGAATGTGGGCGACGGTATTTTGTCCATGAGTATAATTTATCGTTAAGGCGAGTTCCGTGACCTGCAATTACTATACACTACTACCCAATTACTATGAACGACAGAAGTAATCGAAATAAGCTTATCCCAGATCTAACGAGTGAAGGGGAGACTCACTTTATCTCACCACGCTTACTAAAGTTATTAAGTTACCAGACCCCTATAAGACAATTCTTTACCCAAGCGACCTATATGAGTCGCCGAACTGAGCCGGGAAGTATTGATTTTACTATCGGTGATGCCCATGAAATACCACCTCCAGGGTTTGTAGAAGCCTTACAGCGTTGGAGTGTACCGCAAAATCAAGGGTGGTATGGCTACAAGGGAAATATTCCACAATCACGGATCACTGTATCCGCTGCTCTTCAGGATAAACGCGGACTTTCTATATTGCCTGAAGATATTTTTATGACCAATGGTACTGTAGTTGGTTTGGCGATTTGTCTGCAAATGTTAGCTGGTGAGGGAGATGAGGTAATTATTTTGACTCCACCCTGGCTAGGTTATAGGAGTATGGTGCATTTTACCGGTGCGGTTCCGGTGGGTGTGCCTGTGGATACAAACACCTTTGATATGGATTTGCAGGCGATCGCATCTGCAATTACAGAACGGACTCGAGCAATCATTATCAATTCACCCCACAACCCTACAGGTAAGATTTTTTCAGCTAGTACCCTAGAGGGTTTGAGCGGTATACTTAACGAGGCTTCTAAGCACTATGGCAAGCCTATTTATATTATTTCCGATGAAACCTTCAGCCGCATTGTTTTCGACAACCAAACTTGTCCCAGCCCTACTCAGTTTTACCCATTTTCTTTCTTAGTATATGGTTATAGTAAGACTTTAATGGCACCCGGTCAACGTATAGGGTATATTGCTTTACCTCCCACTATGCCTAATCGGGAAGAAATAAGACGAATCATTGCTTTCCTACAACAAACTCCTTTTGGTTGGTGTTATCCTAGTGCGCTCATGCAGTATGCATTAGGAGACTTAGAGCAACTAAACATAAATATCGAGCATTTACAAAACAAGCGAGATCGGATGGTGAACGCACTGCGGGATATGGGTTACAACCTGTATAACCCTGATGGGACGTTTTTCCTCTTGGTGAAATCACCTTGGGAGGATGACCTTGCTTTTGCGGAGTTATTAGCAAGTCAAGATATATTTGTTTTACCAGGAACTCCCCAGGAAATACCCGGTTACTTCCGAATTTCCCTTACGGCCAACGAAGAAATGATTTCGCGTTCTCTACCCAAATTCCAAGCCGCGATGGAATACGCTGTTGCTAACCCACTTGCTGACCCCTCTTCTGTCACTAAGCGGCAGAGTATAATAGAACCAAATCTCTCAAACCAGAGCTAGGTCTATGGTTAACCCTCGCCAAGCTAATTCAACCTTGCAATTGATTGATGAGTATTGTCGCTATTACAGAAATCTGTTTTCAGAAGTCAGAAGCTTCAAAGCTTTTACACACCTTCATGCTGGTATAATTTCTGATATGGCGTTGCTGAATAGGGGTATGGTTTAGCGATCGCGTGCGGTGAGTAATGCTCGATCGCAATAATTAATTGAATAGGGAAGGGGAACATCATTAAACGTGAGATAATGAATAAGTAGTTTAATTGAAGCTCTGAGCAACTTGTTGTCTGATGCCAGAATAACAAAGAGTCTTTCGTTTTAACGGAGCCAGATACTGTCTTAATCTTGTGTTTTTACCTTCAACCGCAAGCCATGTAAGTTTGGCACATAATTTGGTTTCTCTCTGGAATAAACATTGCATAAACTTTCGGGCCATCCGTCACATAAAAATAGCATCCCCATCTACTAACTACATCCCACAAAGGTTCAAACGTTTTAGGACGCTCGGTCTCCTAATACCCATCCTAGAATACCTGGTCTAAAGTAATCTACTGCTGTCCACACCCAGATTGTGTTTTTTTTATCCGACCAAGGTTTGTAGCTCATGTAGTTCTCCTACTTCTGGAATTGTCTCTAGATCGTAAGCGGATGGTAGCAGCTTTCCAACTTGCTTGAGCCAATTAATTATTGTCGTGTGATGCAGGTCTTTGACTCTCTTGCTCGGACGAAAACCCATCCTATTGACATATATCTTTAGGTATTGATATTTAACTTCTTGCACGTAACACGGGTGGGTTGGACAGCAATCTCTAAATTGCCTGCCACAGTCAACACAAATATAATTTTGCTTGCCTTTATTCGGCGCATTTTTATTAACATGAGTTGACTTACATTCAGGACATTTCATTGGCTTTGACTTTCAGTTAATTGGTTTTTGTGAATCGCTCACTCGCTCTATCGTACCTCAATTCAACAACGCCAGGAAAAGATTGGCAATCTTCAAGGGAAAGCTGCTACTTTGCACCAACTAGCAGGAATTTATGCCAATCAAGGGGAAGTAGCAAAGGCGATCGCACTTTATGAACAATCTCTCGAACTTCAGGAAAAGATTAGCCATCTTCAAGGGAAAGCTGCTACTTTGCACCAACTAGCAGGAATTTATGCCAATCAAGGGGAAGTAGCAAAGGCGATCGCACTTTATGAACAATCTCTCGAACTTCAGGAAAAGATTGGCAATGTTCGAGTAAAAGCTGCTATTTTCGCAATATTAGGACAGTTGTTAGCAGATAAGAAGGGAGATTTTGACAAAGCCTTGAATTATTTACAGCAATCTTTGGACATTTTGCAGCATTTGCGATCGCCCGACGCGGAGACAGTGAGGCGAATTATTGCTGAAGTTCAGCGGATGGCTGATGGCTGAAGAAAGTTTAGCCCGATTCTCGGCTGCGCGAAACCAGCCTGCGGTCATCTGAAACCTAAAAAATCCTACACAAAACGTTACATATTTGTTACCATCGGGACGAGCCTGTCCTCAGCAGCCCCTCTGTTAACCTTCTAAACTAACGACTATGAGTCAACCTCCCTCAGCAATTCCCGCCTCCGAAGAGTCCGCCGCCGAAACCCCGACAGCGCCGACAAACACTGCACCTCCACCGAGTTATGTCAAGCTGGCGATGCGGAACATGGTTCGCAAGCGGGCGACTTCTCTGTTTCATTTTGCTTTGACAGCCGCCGGACTTTTAGGCGTACTCGTCGGTTTGGCATTTCTCGATCGCTATTTCAATTCTTAATCGAGCATTCCAACAATCAGCCTCTAATTTCTGCTGATGTTTTTGATATTTCTTAATCGGGATTTAAGCTGATTGTTCTGCCTGCGTGTTGCAATCTCTAACAGATTACTGTATCTTTCCAGCAACAGCAAAATCCCCTGCCGTTTGATCGCGCCATTGGAATTTGTAAAAAAATTGAATATATCGCTTGACAGGAGATTCTAAAAATGCTAATCGAGGTGAACGTCGAAGATTGTTACGGGATCGCCCAGCAGTCAGCCGACGCTTCCAACCTCCCTGAGAGTGCAGCCAGCGGGGAGATTGCAGCCGACACCTGGGAAAATTGGTTTAACGTTTGGCTGGAAAACCAGGAAGAGTATGTGCCAGTGGCCCCGGGCTACGAAGTCAGTCTGCGTTTAACCGCCGATGCCGAGATGCAAGCCCTCAACCTCCAGTACCGCCAGCTTGATCAACCGACGGATGTACTAGCTTTCGCATCTCTAGAGGTAGACTGTCCTCAGCTAGAGGAAATGCAGTCATCTGAACCCCTATACTTGGGTGATATCGTCATCTCGATCGATACAGCTAACCGACAAGCCCAGCAGCAAGGACATCCCCTGAAGACCGAACTAGCTTGGCTCGCAGCCCACGGTTTTCTGCATCTTTTGGGCTGGGATCACCCGGATGAAGAAAGTCTGACTCAAATGCTCGATCAACAAGAAACATTGCTGCGGGCGATCGGTCTTACGATCCAAACAGCATAACTGAAGTTGATGGTGATTTAACAAATCATGTCAAGCCCAACATAACTTTCTGAAATTAAACCAAAACTTTAGTAAAAACTTAGAAAAGTTACCTAGACTTGATGAAGTAAATTTGAAAAGTTTAGCTTTCATTCATCTCTGTAAATTAAAGTTGGTTCTTTATGACACTAGATAGACCCTCAATTTCCTCACAAATCGCACCGTTTCTGCCCATGCCTCAAGACTCTTCTAGCCAGACAGTCCACGAGCCTAAAAAAGCCTTGAAATACAATCGAGAGCTGTCCTGGAAAATCGCATCTAGCTTAGCTACGAGTTTTAGATACGCTTGGGGGGGTCTGAGTTATGCTTTTGAAACTCAGCGCAATTTTCGGATTCACACAGTTATAGGAACATTGGCGATCGGACTCGGGCTATTTTTGCAACTCAAACCTGTAGAAATATCTGTGATCGGCGTCACCATTGGCATAGTTTTAGCAATGGAACTGTTGAATACGGCGATCGAATCGGTGGTAGACTTGACCGTCGGGCAATCTTACCACGAACTCGCCAGAATTGCCAAAGACTGCGCTGCCGGAGCAGTTTTGGTATCGGCAATGGCTGCGATCATCGTGGGTACTGCACTTCTGCTCCCTCCTTTGTGGGCAGTGGTTCAAATTGCGATCGCCCGTCAGTAACTTATTGAACCCAGAAAATTTTAGGTTTTAGATGACCAATTTGAGATTTTGAGTTTTATTCGTCTATATTGCAGCTATTTTTATCTTCGGCATCTATCTAAAATCTTGAAACCCTTGCTTTCAGGCAGCGAGTTAACCTAAAATCTAAAATCTAAAACCTAAAATCTAACTTAACCCGTGATTATAGTCATCGATAACTACGACAGTTTTACATACAATTTGGTACAGTATCTAGGAGAACTCGGTGCTGAGTTGCCCGTAGCAAGCGAAGTGCAAGTCTACCGCAACGACCAAATCTCCTTAGCAGAAATTCGCCAATTGCAGCCGGCAGCAGTGGTGATTTCTCCAGGCCCGGGAAGGCCGGAAGATGCGGGAATTTCTTTGGAATTAATCAAAGAATTGGGGCCGACTCTACCAATTTTAGGAGTGTGTCTTGGACATCAAAGTATCGGTCAAGTATTCGGGGGCAAAATTGTTTCTGCACCCGTGTTAATGCACGGCAAAACTTCTCAGGTAGAACACGCAGGAGTCGGAGTTTTTCAGGGCGTCGAATCGCCGATGATTGCCACTCGCTATCACAGTTTGGTAATTGAAAAGCAGAGTTGTCCAGAAGTGTTAGAAATTACGGCTTGGGTTGAAGACGGAACTATTATGGGTGTGCGGCATCGGGAATATCCGCACATTGAAGGTGTGCAGTTTCACCCGGAAAGTATTTTGACGACTGCGGGAAAGCAATTATTACGAAATTTTTTGGCACGGCTTTAGTTGGGTTGGGAATTTTGAGTTTTTGTCTGAATCTTTCGGGTGCGAAATCCACACCTGACTGTTCAAATTATCTAAATCTTTAGGGTGGCACTGCGAACTTTACGGTAAAACTAGGGTGCAGATTCTCGCATCTCAACCGCCCACAAAAGGATACAAGCCCCAAAAATGGTCGTGGTGAACCCCAAATTTTAGACGAAAGTTCCATATCCCAGATTCATCTGTGGAGTAAATCTAAAATCTAAAATCTAAAATCTAAAATCGACTGACTGTGTTTTGTGGTATAACAACAAACGACCAACACCCGACAACCCCAACCACAAGATGAAACGGCGACAATTAATACGTTACGCACAGACGGGTTTGCTAGCAGCTTTCTTCACTGGTTTACCATCTGGATGGGAAAGCTATCAAGCTCAAACTGCTGATTCTTTGTCGGTTCAGTGGTTGGGCCACACTTGCTTCTTGTTCGCCGGAGGCGGTGCGAGGGTGCTGGTGAATCCTTTTCGCCCCCTGGGCTGTACCGCAGGCTATCGCTCTCCTAAAGTGCCAACAGATTTGATTCTGATTAGCAGCCGGTTGCTCGATGAAGGGGCGATCGACGGATTTTCCGGCAATCCGGGCCTTTTGTACGAGCCAGGGGCTTATCAGTCCAACGGACTGCGGATTCAAGGGATTCGGACCCAAAAAGACCGTGAGGGAGGCAGGCGATTTGGGGTCAATGTGGCTTGGCTGTGGCAGCAAGCGGGCGTTAAGATTTTACACTTGGGCGGAGTTGCTGGCCCGATCGGCATTGAAGAACAAATCTTGATCGGGCGGCCCGATGTAGTGCTGATTCCCGTGGGCGGCGGGCCGAAAGCTTACACTCCGGCGGAAGCGAAGCAAACTTTGCAGCTTCTCAAACCGAAGATGGTGATTCCGACACATTTCAAAACCCAAGCCGCCGATGCTGCTGCGTGCGATTTGGTGCCGCTAGATGAATTCTTGGCGCTGATGGATGGTACGCCGGTGCGCCGATTGAATAATGACACGATTTCGATCAAAGCTGGTGACTTACCTCAAACTGGTTCGGTGATTGAGGTTTTGAGTTACAGATTTAGCGGTTGATGCCCGATTGCTCAGCTTGCGTTATAGTAAGGGAGTTTTGGTCGATCGGGGATGCAAGAGAATTTTCTTGCTATCTTAGCCTCTGGCAACCTTGCCTTTTGTCGAGATTTGGCTAACATAACAATTCATGTTCACTGTTTTATCTCATAAGGAAATGCAAGCGCAATGAAAAATCAAAATTTACCTAGCTGGATGAAACAACTCACAGGTTTCGCAGGAGTAATCGGCGCTAGCGCGTTGATTGGTTTCCCGGCTTGGGCTCACATCACCTCCAACACCAATGTTGCTAATGCAACTCAAAGTCAACAAGTTCCAGGAAAAGTGAAGACCGCTGCTTCACCAGCACCAACTTCCGCTTCACCGGCATCAACTTCCGCTGCTAAGGATATTGTTGCTATTGCATCTGGCGACGCTCAATTCAAGACGCTGACAAAGGCTTTGGGAGCTGCTGGTTTGGTGACAACTTTACAAGGAAAAGGCCCTTTCACTGTTTTTGCTCCGACTGACGCGGCCTTTGCTGCTTTGCCAAAAGGAACTGTGGATGATTTGCTCAAACCGGCCAACAAAGCCAAACTTACTAAGATTTTAACTTACCACGTTGTTCCTGGTTCGGTTTTATCTACTAGCCTGAAATCCGGCGATGTGAAAAGTGTGGAAGGCAGCTCGCTAAACGTGGCTGTTAGCGCAGGCAAAGTTACTGTCAGCGGCGCTAATGTTGTGAAAGCTGATATCAAAGCTAGCAACGGCGTTATTCATGTAATTGATAAGGTGTTGATGCCCCCTGATGCAACAAAGTAGGACTAGCATTTTTTGCATTCATTGATTTCAGATTGGGTTAAATGAAGGCGAAGTAAGGACACAACAATGTTGTGTCCTTATTTTTATTGCCGGCAATTCTGAATTAATATAGATAAAGTTTTAGCTAGCTGCCGGGACTGGCACAAATGGCTGCCAACCCTTACCCCGATAGCCAAAATTGAAGATTTCGGGATGGAGAATTTCTGCTAAAATTTCTAACGAATCAACCAATCTCGGCCCCGGTCGATTAAAGTAAGAATTGCCGTCAGTTATGTAAACTTGCCCCGTTTTTACTGAGTGCAAATTATGCCATTCTGGCTTTTTAGTTATCTGCATTGCTTCGCTGCGAGTGCGGCTTAAATCAAAGCCGCAAGGCATGAAAATAATTACATCGGGATTAGCTTCTACTAGCGATTCCCATTTTAACCAAGGGGAATGTTCGCCGACAATTCCAAATAGCGAATTGCCTCCCGCCAGTGCCACTAATTCGGGAATCCAGTTACCCGCAGCCATCAAAGGCTCAATCCACTCGATGCAAGCTACTTTGGGAAGTCTCTGTTTTGTGGTAATAATAGAGGATGCTTGTGTTTGGGAGGTAATAGCATTGATGCGGGATTGCAAAAGGTCGATCGCACTTTTGCCATCTACGCCTAAAACATCAGCAACTCGCTGAATATCCCTCCATATTTCTGCTAGCAGATTCGGCTGCAAAGAAATAATTTCCGGCTTGCTATTTACCAGCGTGCTTACTGCTTGTTCAACCTCTGCTAGAGAGCAAGCGCAGACTTCACATTGAGCTTGAGTAATAATGTGAGTCGGCTGCAATTTTTCCAAAGTCTCTATTTCTACTTTAGACCTCTTGCGAAAGTGCGCTCGTTCTAGGTAAAATAAAAGAAAAAATTAGATTAATAATATGAATTACGAACA
>NZ_JAUBPU010000156.1:0-1162 GCF_036700885.1 Microcoleus sp. S13_B4 | reverse complement strand
ACAATAGCATCTATAACTGGATGGGATTACATTTTGTCAGCCCTAGCTACTGTTGCATGATTTTTGAAAATTGGTATAACTTGAGGCGAGCGCAATGCACTTGAATATTCGTAGACGCACGGCCCCTCAGAAACCGATTTTTTTACGAGAAGACGCGTTACAGCCCGCAGAAACAGCCAGAAACTGGGTTTCTCAAGTTATACCCAATCTTCTTGATCGCTTTTTTGTCGCCTGTAAACCTCACCTGTAGCGTGAATTTTACGCGTTTTTTGGTAAAGACTTTCTTGGGTATGATTCCATTTTTGCAGGACTTTTTTTAAGTCGGATTGGATATCTCTAGCGCCTGGAAAGCCTCGGTAGCGAATTATTAATCTTGCTAATTCCGATAAATTGTAGTCCGTTGCTTCTGAGGCTAATAAAGTATTGACACTGGCTCGATCGCGCTTGTATTGCGGATGCTGCTGATCTTGAGTTTTTTCTACTGAATCCATTCTATTTATATTTCCCAATCATCTGAAAATGTTGCTACAAGCAACCGCCACCCAAAGGCGCGGACATAAATAACTACAGGGCTATTTCATTCTAGTTGAGTAGTGGATATATAGCAATCCTAAGTGATTTTCTAGATTTGTAAAATCTGAAAGTCTTGCTATACAAGAAGTCTAGGAAGACAAGAGGGCGTTGTGTTGTGAGACTCAGATCGGATTGCTATAGTAGTAAAGTATCGTACTCATGCACGGGAGCTGCTATGTCTCAACTTGCCATTGTCAAAGCCTTTGCAGACTTGCCTGACACCCGTCGCAAGGCAGGACAACGCCATCATCAAGCGCTGTGTTTAGCCTTATTTACCCGCTTCAGTCGCTGCCGGGAATCGGGGATTTCTGGCTATTGGGGATTGGTTGAGTGCCCATCACTCTCAATTAGTTGCTTTATTTCAACCGCCCCTGGGACGTTTACCCTCTTACAGCACGATTCGCCGGACATTGCTGCGGTTAGAATATCAGGCTTATTCGGGTTGTTTGTCGAGGTTCTTCGGGATTCAACCCAAACCCGGAGAAACAATTGCGACAGATGGCAAAGTGTTAGGGAGCGTGTCACTTTTGCGCTAAGTATAAATACTTAATAAGAGGAAAATAGTGGCTTTGAGCCATTGTTGAGCAAA
>NZ_JAUBPU010000093.1:0-15549 GCF_036700885.1 Microcoleus sp. S13_B4 | reverse complement strand
ACGGCGATGACTCTCGAACGCACCAGTTCTTAACCCAGGCCACGTAATATGCGATCGATATATTCAGCAAGCCCTAAATAACCTACAAATGCAGGAGAAATGAGTCAGCATTAGTCTTTTTAATGAGGGCTAAAGTCCTGACTACGATCGCAATTCCCAATTACCGAGTATATTTATCGCTCGACCATTCGATCGAGCTTTTCCTTAACCAACAAATCTAACAACGAGCGCAACACAAACAAGCCGCCGAATCCCGAAACCGCAAAAGCTGCGATCGCCCCCGTTTGATATCCGCCCACCAGCAGCACTGCACCCGACAAAAACACAAAACCGGTCAGACAAGCGAAAATTAGAGTTTTCAGGGCTAAATTAATGCGTTTCAAGGCTCTTTCGCTCTCAATATTTCGCACTCTAATTTGCAGTTCGCCCTCTTCTATTCGCTGCTCCAAACGCTTGATAAATACTTGCGATTTGCTCGGCTGCCGTAACTTATATGTAATAAAACTTCGGGCTTGCCTTGCCAATTCTCCGATCGCATTTCCCCGCCCCTTGCTCACCGCAATACTCTTGACAAAAGGCTGAGCGGATGCTATGAAATTGTACTCAGGGTCGAGAGTTCTAGCAATGCCGTCGAGAGTCGTCACCGACTTGATAATAAACATCATTTCTGCCGGCAAGCGAAACGGTTGCTGCTCGAACATGATATAAAGTTCGTTCTTAATTTCATTAAAAGCTTGAAAGTCGATCGGCTTATCAATAAACTTATCCAACAGAAAAGCAATCAGTCGGCGCACCGGCATCATATCCGGCATCGGCTCAACCAAGCCGATCGTAATTAAAGTATTGAGTACCTCGTCAGTATCCTTTCTCATCACAGCAAAAAAAGTCTTGACCATTTGGTCTTTAGCCAGAGACTTCACCTCCGCCATCATCCCAAAATCATAAAAAATTAAGCTACCATCTTCTGTCACCGCCAAATTTCCCGGATGCGGGTCAGCTTGAAAAAAACCGTCAATTAACAACTGTTTCAAATAACAGCAAATTCCGAGCTGATTGAGCTTCACAATATCTACTCCAATCGCCTCTAAACTAATGCGGTCGTCCACCTTAATGCCGGGTGCGTATTCTAGAGTCAGCACTTTTTTAGTCGTGTATTGCCAGTAGACTTTCGGGACAATAACCTGAGGATATTCTCGAAAATTATGGCTAAAGCGATCGGAATTTTTACCTTCTTGCACGTAGTCAATTTCTTGATATAAAATCTTAAAAAACTCGTGATAAATAGATTCCAGGTCATATTTGCGCGTCCCAGGCAAATAGCGATCGCAAAAACGCATTACTTGGCGAACAGCCTTCACATCCAAGTCGAATAAACTTTCCAAACCCGGACGCTGCACCTTCACAATCACATCTTCCCCGGTGTGCAGCCTCGCTTTGTGCACCTGTCCCAGACTCGCAGCAGCGATCGGCGACGGGTCAAAATCGCGGTACAAAGCATAAATATCCTTGCCTAACTCTGATTCTACAAGAGCGATCGCTTCTTCCGAACTAAACTGAGGAACCCGATCCTGCAACTGTTCGAGTTCCTTAACATACTCAAGCGGCAGCAAATCCGCCCGAGTCGAGAGAGACTGCCCGATTTTAATAAAAGTCGGGCCTAAATTCAGCAAAGTATTGACCAACCAATGAGCGCGAATTCTTCTAGTATGAGGCGAATTATTTTGCAGCAGTCTATCCCACCACAAAAAAAACATAAACTTTCCCGCCGCTGCAAAAATGTCTATTTGTCGTGCCAGTGGCGAATATTTAGAACGTTGCCAACGCAGGGTTTTAGGTGCAGCTTTTGTGAGCATAATATTGGCGATCGAATTCCATGCACCGTGACAATTTTTAGGGGACAATCTAGGACGCAGAAACCGGCTTGTAGGAAAAGACGGGTTGCAGGTCTTTGAAACAGTTAAAAAACTCAGTTTCTTTGGTCTATACTGCGTAATATCATCTCCGACTATACAATTATAATTAAGTTCCTAGTAAGTAATGCAAGTCCTGATTAATTCATCAATAGAGGACAGTCGTACTCACTACAAAAACGCGCTAATTACGAGCCAATAACCAGGCATAATATAAGTCATCGGGAAAATCAGCAATCGAGAACCGACAATTTATACGGCAACCAGACCAACAATTCAAAACAGAGGACTTGGTAGCGTTTACGACATTTCCCAATCTCCCTTTTTTGGCAAGTCTTCTCGTTGCGCCTGTTGGCTGCCAATTACCAGCAGCTTCTCAACCGAACTATTCTTCTACATTAGAGAGTTCCGCTGGAAATTGCGGCAGAGTCAGAGTAAAAGATGTGCGCCACAAATTGTCAGCTTCGGAACTTTCTGCCGGAGAGCTAGATACATCAATAGTACCATTCAAGTGCTGCACTAAAGACTTTACCAGAGCCAGACCCAAACCCGTACCGGCGATAGCTTGGTCAGTAATGCCAGTGCCGCGGCGGAACTTGTCAAAGATGTGGGGCAAATCAGCAGCAGAAATGCCGCGCCCGAAATTAGAAATGCTCAGGACAATATAGCCGGCTGCCTCAGACGCCTCTAAAACTACCGCCGTTCCAAAAGCAGAGTATTTGCCAGCATTCGTCAGCAGTTCCAGCAGCACCCGATTGAGAATGTCCGGGTCGGTTTCCCAGGAAGGGGTCAACTTGGGCAAATCTAGCTTCAGAGTCAATTGCTTATCCGCCCACTGTTTCTCAAAATCCCCAGCTAAATCTTGAAATAAACGGTTGAGATCGATTTTGATTAGAGAAATCGGGAATTGCTGAAGCTCAAACTGCTTGAGGGCCAGCAAATCGCTAACCAGAGCAGTTTCCTTAGAACACTGCTGTTCTAGTATGTCGAGATACTTAGTCCGATTCGCTGACGGCAGTTCAGCTTGTTTGAGCATCAGAATCGCCAGCTTCATGATTGTTAAAGGGGTACGCAACTCGTGACTCAGAGTGCTGAGAAACTCGTCTTTAATCAGCTTCAATTTCCGCATTTGCTCTAGCTGATTGGCCGATTGTTCGTACAGTTTCCCCTGCACCTCTAGACTTTGCTGCAACTGAGCGGTTCTGTCCAAGACTACGGTTTGCAATTCCTTAACCGTCTGAGTTTGGATCATCATCTTGCTCGCTTGAGCGCTGACTGATTCGAGAACTTCTAATTCTTCCGGGCTCCAAACGCGCGGCTCGGAGTGCTGCAAAACGAAGAAACCCAAAACTGTTTCCTGGCGGCTACCGCCCGTGAGGGGAACCAGCAGCAAGCCGCGAATGCCTTGGAGTTTCAAAATTTCTGTGGCTGCGTCTTGTTCTTTGCCGATTAATGCGCCTGCGTCAGCGAGGGCGAGGGGTTTGGGTGCGATGTGGAATGCTTGGTGGCACAAATTAGATTCTGACAGCCAAAAAGCGCGAGAGTTATTTGGTTTTGAGTTGGGGATTCTGGATTGGGAATTAGCAGTTTTATCCTTGTTTTTTGTTTTGGATGTTGAGCTTTTTTTGCTGACCGCGCTTTGGGCTAGTGGCTGTTTGTTTGGATCTTTTTTTACAACGGATTCGCAAACTAATTCGACTTTCGCTTTGGGAGTTTGATTTGGGGAGCGAGTTGTAAATAGAGGATCTGTATATTTCAATAGCAGGATTTGGCCTCTATCTACTTCCAGGGTAGCGACGGTATTTTCAATAACTTGCTGCAATATTCGATCGACTTCTGAACTCGTGTCAATCGAGGCAGCAACTGACTTGAGTAGATTTTTGTATTTAGCTTGTCGCTGTAACTGTTCGTTTAAGCGGGCAATTTCTTGAGTTTTTTGAATGTGAGAAATGGCGCTGCCGATCGCGTCTGATGCTGCTTCAAGGCGCTGGAGGTCGGCTACCGACCACTCGTGAGGTTGCGACTTACCAACAATCATCATGCCATTTACAGCCCCTCCAAATCGCGCAGGCCCTGCCAGAAGTGCCCGAAAAGGCAGCGCAGTCACAGGGGAATTGGGCGATGAAGCTGCCGGAATATCGAGATAGTCGGATATCGCCACTATCTCGCCGTCTGCTAGGACGTTTGCCCAAACGGGATGTTCGAGTGATATGCTAGGCGGTTTTAATCTTGTGGTTTGGGGGTGTTCCGGTGTTTCAGTGGAATCCGCAACATCGGCAACATAGGGAAAATCCCTGCTATTTTGCCAGTAAGCATTCGGATGTACTACTTTTTGGTCAGCCACAGCAGCAAAAAAACAGAAATCTGCCCCCCATGCAACCCCCAAAGTAGTGGCTATTTGCTGCTGCAGGATTTCTCCATCAAAGCTGGTCGCGAGAATTTGGCAAATTTGTCGCCCAAGAAGGGCAGGATCGACCTGGTGCTGCATAAGACGATCCAGAAATTTTTGGACTGATAGTGGTTCTGCGATTTGCGGTAAATGCAAAGTGCAAGACTCTGACGGCGATCGGTCGATCGGACTCAAGTATTGATTTCCCTGGCGATCGATCATGGCAACCAAGCCTTTATTCTAAGATGTTTGAGCCGACTCCCGCTGCAACAACAAATATAGAACCTTTCGATAACTGTCGGCTTGACTGTTATGACTCTGCTTTCTGTGTTTGTGCAGCCGCTCGGCGGGTCGTTCGATATGTAAAAATATACCCAGATCTGACAGATTTCTATCTTCGTGTTTTCTACCCTTCGATCTGTACGAAATGAACTTTACCATCCTTTACCGAATGATAATCAATCCCATTCCCGCTAATTTTGACGGTTATTAGTAGTATGAAGCTTTTCTAGAGATCGCTTAGTGACACCCTTATCCTCACCCTGTGATGTTTCCTATTTAAGTTTGCCATCTTAACAAATTTTTATTGTGATACAAATCCGCCGATCGAATAATGCCGATCGCAAAAATTCAAAATCCCCAAATTATCACTCATAACATAGCTGATAGTTTCCGAGTTTTTACTCAAAAACTCATTTTTCACAACACCTAGAGCAGGGCGGCGAACTCTAGGGTTAAATTTATCCGACTTACGTGCTTACTTATTTTGTGCTTCCTGTTGGGCTTTATCGCTATTTTGGCGGTAAAGTGCCGTCCGGTTCTGAGCCATTGTGTAGCGGGGATGCTTGGAAGGCACGGCGGCCATCAAATCGGAAGCTTGCTGCCACTTAGCAGCTACGACTAACCAATCCTGGCGAGATTGAGCGGTTTTGCCCTGGGTGGCTGCTTGTTCGGCTACTCGCACTGCTTGGGCAAAAGAGTCAACAGCAGAATTAACAGTCTCCTTAGAAATTTTCAAAGCAGGTTTTGCTTCAGAGGAAGCGGCTGTGGCAACTGCTTGGGTGCTGGCTTGTGTGTTGTTTGCGACTTGGGAATTAAGTCCTTTGTGGATGGCAGCCGCTGCTGCAAGCAACAGCACGGTCAAGCTGATGCCGCCGACGATACCACGCTGAAATTGCCGCGGTTGCTGCATCGATCGAGGTATAGCGATTCTCGGCAAAGCCCGCTTGCCTGCCACAGCTTGGCGTTGGTGATGGGCGGTGGCTAAACGCTTGAACAAATTAGGCTTTCGGAGTTTAATTTCTTGAGACCACAACAGTTGATTCTCCGGATCGCGGCTAATTTCTTCGAGCCACAGCAGTTGGTGTTCTCGGACAAGTCGGCTGTTGATGTTGACTCGGCGAATATTGTGGGGCGAAATGCGTTCCAAAATTTCTCGGACTCGATCGACCAAACTAGACTCTTCGAGCAGTTGGGGCGTTGCAGCTTCGCACAGCAGTTGCAGCACCCCGTCTGCAAATACGGCTCGGGCTCTGACACTTACTTGTGCCAGTTCGTCGTTAAGGATTTGAATAATCGATGCAACCGAGCCCTCGCGAGCTTGTCGAGCAATGTCATCTATTGGATTGGTCATAAAACTATCTTGACGCTTAGCAATCTGTTAATTGTTAACCCAAAGTCTCGGATCTAATTTTTACTCATACAGGTTATCACTGACACTGCCAGGTTAAAATGAACAGATGCAAATCCTGCATACCGATCCACTTAAAATTATCACCACAGCATCGAGCGAGGCTAACAGGAAATAAACTATGGGTAAAGTAATTAGCGGTCAAATTTTTGTTGTAGACGACAACATCGATACAGATCAAATTATCCCGGCCGAATACCTGACCCTGGTTCCCTCAAAGCCGGATGAGTACGAGAAACTAGGCAGTTACGCTATGATTGGGTTGCCCGATCGCTACGGTAAGTTTATCGAATCCGGTGAACAGAAAACCCGGTATCCGATTATCATAGCGGGCGAAAATTTTGGCTGCGGTTCTTCGCGGGAGCACGCTCCGATAGCTCTGGGGGCCGCCGGCGTCACAGCAGTGGTGGCTTTGTCTTACGCCCGCATTTTCTTTCGCAATTGCTCGGCTACTGGCGAATTGTACCCGATCGAATCAGTCGAGCGGCTCTGCGACTTGTTTGTAACAGGCCAAGAAGTGACGATCGACTTTACAGCAGAGGTAATTGTCAACCACACTCTCGATCGAACTTTCTCCCTCAAACCTTTAGGAGAAGTAGGCCCAGTCATTGATGCCGGAGGGCTGTTTGACTACGCGCGCCAAACGGGAATGATTGCGGCTCGCTCTTAACTTTTAAAACCCCTGCAATGTAGGGTGTACCACCGGGCGCACCTTACGAATATCTCCCTAATCAAACCCATGCAATGTAGAGTGCGCGGAAATTTTCTCAAATCGACTCCATAAAATTTAATAAAATACGCTGGTGAGCAATGCCCAAAGGCCGGACATCTCCTGACTGCTCAGAAAAGCATTTTCCCGCCCGAATCTGCTCCGGTGTCAACAACTTCATATCCCACCCCTCAAGCAGAACTAAATCCTTGACATCCGCACTAAGTTGTGCATGAAAAACGTGGCGAACGACATCTTTTTCGACATCACAACAGAAAAAAGAAACACTTGCAGGAGCATAACTAATTTCTTCTTTCAATTCCCGCACTACAGCAACTTCCGGCGTTTCCCCGGGTTCCAAGTGTCCGCCAAACAAAGCCCAATGTCCCGGATACCTGATATGAGGAATATCGTCCCGCAACTGACAGAGAAACTTGCCCTCTCGGTACAAAATTGCGATCGCAACGTGGATTTTAGTCATGTGTTAAAAAGAAAAGAGAAGGAAGAAATTGGTGTAGGATCGGGTTCACCAACATCTGTAAAATTAACCAAAAATATAGGTAAATCCGCCCAGATAATAATATTATAGTTAATGAAATGTGAAGATAAATAAACAGCTCCCCATCGCCCAATCACAACTATAAACATTTGATTTTAATGAAATACATTTACTTATTGAAATAAATTAGCATCTTCGTGTTTTTATTTATTACGCGCTGGAGTGCGCTTTAATTGTTCCATTTCCTCAACATAAACTTCACCTAAATCCTTTCCGGCCAAGTCCTTCAGAGTAATACTCTTATAGCGGACTTCTCCCTTCAGCAAAACTTCATCGCCAAGCTGGGGCAAAGCCTGGTTAGTTAAAATCCAAATACTGCCAGTACCATCCTCAAGTTGATAAGCCGCATTCCCCACAAACGGAGCGCGATTTTCCACCTTTCCCCGGAGATAAACTTCAGCATCCACTTGCCGCTTTTGTTGAACCTCGCCAATGCTAGCCACATTAAAACCAAGATTAAGTTGAGACAGAGGTAAATTGCCGCAACTGAAAAAACCGCTGGCGAGGATTAGCGACAAAGAGCCGGTGCAGAATCTTTGAACCCAAACTTGCTTAATTGCAGTAGTCATTGGTCAACTAATTTGAGATTTGAGATTTGAGATACGACTTACTTTAACAGAATCCAAAGAATCGATCGCAAGTAAGAAATTTCTCTAGTGTAGTCCTTGACGGGGATTAAGCTAAAATCTAAAATCGTCAGCCCCTAACCCAGAGTCTACAATGGATGCCAAAACTGCTCAAATACTAGATGGCAAAGCTTTAGCGACAAAGATTCAAAGCGAGCTGAGCGATCGAGTCCGCGCCCTACAACCCCAAAAGGGGCGTCCTCCGGGACTTGCGGTGCTGATGGTAGGGGACAACCCGGCCAGCGCAGCCTATGTTCGCAATAAAGAGCGAGCCTGCGCTAAAGTTGGCATAGCTTCCTTCGGCCAGCATTACCCCGCAAACGCTACTCAAGCCGAACTAGAACTTGCAATTCGTGCACTCAACGAGGACGATCGAGTAGATGGCATTTTAGTTCAATTACCGCTACCAGAACACTTAGATGCAATTGCGCTGCTGTACCAAATTGCCCCCGACAAAGATGCTGACGGACTTCACCCTGTAAATTTAGGCCGTCTCGTGCGCGGGGAGGAAGGTTTGCGGAGTTGTACTCCCGCCGGAGTGATGCGGTTATTGCAAGAATACCAGATTGATTTGAAAGGAAAAAATGCCGTTGTTTTGGGACGGAGTATTTTGGTAGGTAAACCGATGGCGCTGATGCTATTAGAAGCCGATTGTACTGTTACTGTAGCTCATTCGCGATCGCAAAACCTAGAATCGATTACCAATCAAGCTGATATTCTAATAGCCGCAGTCGGCCGCACAGAAATGGTTACAGCTAATATGGTCAAACCCGGATCAGTAGTAATTGATGTCGGTATTAACCGCGTCGTCAATCCAGACGGTACGAGTCGTTTAGCTGGAGATGTGGATTTTAATGCTGTTAAAACAGTAGCCGAATTTATCACGCCGGTGCCGGGAGGAATCGGGCCAATGACTGTCGCTATGCTGTTGGAAAATACCGTTTCGACCTACAGTATTAAGTAGTAATTAGTCATTATAAATACACCTAACGTAGGGTGCATCCCTGTCGAAAATTCTGGTGAAAAATCGATCGAGTTTTCAGGAAGCGACGCACCCTACTGTTTGACAGCAACAACGCGAATTCGGTGGTAATCTGCACTCCAATTACCATCGCGGTACAGCGCCGATCGCAAACGTTCTTCAACTGCGTTAATTACGTGCGATCGCACATCATCAGACAACCCCGACAAAAACCCACCAGCAAACATCTCAATCCAATTTACCATACCCGCGCTGCCACCTTCGAGGGGAGTCGGTCGATCGAACAAAACCGCATAACCGACATCAAATCCCTGCTTTTCCAAAAGCCCAGCATACTCGCCAATACTCGGAAAATACCAAGGATTAAGCGCTTCAGGCTCCTGGCAGCCAATTTCTGACAAAACACTCAAAAGCGCGCGGACGATCGCCCCCACGTTCCCCTTACCGCCAAACTCAGCCACAAAACGCCCTCCCGGCTTCAGGGCTTTTTCCACACAATTAATCACAGCATCCGGCTGTTTAATCCAGTGCAAAACCGCATTAGAAAACACAGCATCTAATGGCTCTTCTACTTTAAAATTCCTCGCATCCGCTGCAGCGAAGTTGATGTGAGGGTAGTTTACTTTGGCCGTGGAAATCATCGACAAAGATGAATCAATACCTTGCACAAAAGCACCACTTTGAGCAATCTTTTCCGTTAACTGTCCCGTACCGCAGCCCAAATCCAGAATTTGTTCACCAGCCTTCGGAGCGAGTAACTCCACAATTGATTCACCGTACTGCCAAACAAAAGCATGATTTTTCTCATAAAGCACTGAGTTCCAAAAATCTTGTGACATCTCTTCTCTCCTCTTCTCTTCGTGTCCTTCGCGCCTTCGCGGTTCGTTATTAAATTATTTGCCAGCAAGCAGACCAATTCCATCCCCATCAATACGGCAAACCCTAATATTTTGCAAAAGGCGCGCTCCCTGCTTTTGGTAAAAAGCAATTCCCGGCGTATTGCCAGTATTAACAGTCCATTCCATACGCCCGCAATTTGTTGACTCAGCAATTTGTGCCAAAGACTTTAACAGTGCTGTACCGACTCCCATACCGCGAAAATGAGATTGCACAAATAAATCATCAAGCCAAAGGCAAGGCTGCGCCAAAAGACTTGAATAGGAAGTATAAAACATCGCAAACCCTACCGCTGTGTCACCAACTTCCGCCAACAATACTCGCACTAGGGGAGACTCGACAAATAGTGTTTGCTTCAATTTGTCTGCTGTTGCTTGTAAAAGATGTGGAAATCCATCGAATTCTGATTTTTGCGAAATAAAAGCCAGAATTAGTTCCAAATCTATCAGCTCTGCTTCTCTAACTTTGATATCCAAATTTGCCATTGTTTGATTCTGAATTTCGCCTATTAATCACTGTATGAAATATCATCATTAATGTCCAATATATGTTTGACTAACAACTTATACTTTTAAAATATAAATAATTGGGGAGCTATGGAACTTCGGCATTTGCGTTATTTCATTGCAGTTGCAGAGGAATTGAATTTCACTCGCGCAGCCGAAAAACTGCATATTGCCCAACCTCCGCTAAGCCAACAAATCCAGCATTTAGAGGCAGAGTTGGGGTTTCAACTGTTTCGCCGCACCAAGCGGACGGTGCATTTAACGGCTGCGGGACAGGTTTTTTTCGAGGAAGCCGGGAAAATTCTGCAGCAAGTCGATCGAGCAATTCAACTCGGCCGACAAACCAGTCGCGGCGAACTCGGCCAACTGACTATCGGCTTTGTGAGTTCTGCAGCACACAACGTAGTTCCAGCGATTTTGCAGGCGTTTCGCACTCGGTGTCCCGCCGTCAAGCTCGAACTGCACGAACTGACAACAAACGAACAGTTGCAGCGGTTGCGGTTCGGGCAAATTGATATCGGCTTCGTGCGCCCTCCGGTTGAGGAAGACGGGATAAACTCTGAAATCGTTTTTCGAGAACCGCTGATCGTGGCACTTCCACAAACGCATCATTTGGCCGATCGCGCGAAGGTGGAATTACGCGAACTGTCTACCGAACCGTTCATTTTATTTCCGCGTTCCCAGGCTCCGGGATTGTACGATGCGATCGTCAGTCTTTGTCAGCAAGCAGGTTTTAGCCCTCGCGCGGCTCAAGAAGCAATTCAAATGCAAACCATTGTGAGTCTGGTAGCTGCCGAGATGGGAGTGGCGATCGTCCCGGCGTCGATGCAAAATTTCCAGCGCAGCGGGGTTGTTTACAAATCTTTGCCAGAATCAACCTGCATTGTGGCGATCACTCTGATTTGGCGCAGCGATCCAACGGCGGCGGTGCAGCGGTTTTTGGAAGTCGCCAGACACATTAGCGGATTTGAGATTTGAGATTGTAAATTTTAGATTGACTGGCAATTTGACAAAGTTATCAAAACTCAAAGATTTTCTGTGCAACAACACCCGTAGAATGATTAATTGATGCTCGGAGTTCGAGCAACTACCGCCGTAAAAGTCGGCACGATGCGACCCCAACGGCTCACAATATCCCACATAACTATTCAGTACAAGAGAGCAAGGGATGGTATTGGCAACAGAAATGGGTTCGTCCCAACCGGAATCCTCTTTCGATTTATCTACTTATCTAGTCAAGCGAAAAGAGGCGATCGAGGTAGCTCTCGACAGTGCACTCCCGGTCATCTACCCAGAAAAAATTTACGAAGCAATGCGCTACTCGCTGCTAGCGGGGGGCAAGCGCCTGCGTCCAATCCTGTGTCTGGCTAGCTGCGAACTGGCCGGCGGCACTACATCTATGGCAATTCCGACAGCTTGCGCTTTGGAAATGATCCACACGATGTCGCTGATTCACGACGATTTGCCGGCAATGGACAATGACGACTACCGACGCGGCAAACTGACGAACCACAAGGTTTATGGCGAGGATATTGCCATTTTGGCTGGCGATGGTTTGCTGACCTATGCTTTTGAATTTATCGCCACTAAAACTGAGAACGTACCCCCCCAACAGGTGTTGCAGACGATCGCCCATTTAGCGCGGGCATCGGGTGCTGCTGGACTCGTAGGCGGTCAAGTGGTTGATTTGGAATCCGAAGGAAAGACAGATGTTTCTCTGGAAACTTTGAATTACATTCACGCTCACAAAACAGGCGCGCTGTTAGAGGCTTGCGTAGTTTGTGGGGCAATTCTGGCTGGGGCCTCAGCAGCAGATTTGCAGCGGCTGTCTCGTTTCGCTCAAAATATTGGGTTGGCTTTCCAGATAATTGACGACATTCTGGATATTACTGCTACCCAAGAAGAACTGGGCAAAACTGCTGGCAAAGATGTTCAAGCAGGAAAAGTCACTTATCCGAGTTTGTGGGGAATTGAGGAGTCTCGGCGCCAAGCTTCGCAGCTTGTTGCTGATGCTAAGGCTCAATTGGCAGTGTTTGGGAGCAAAGCTCTACCGCTGCTGGCGATCGCCGATTTTATTACCAGCCGCAGTAACTAGATATATCAAACACTATGCAGGAAATTTGCAGCGGCATATTAAACAATCATGTACTCGTGGTTGCTTTGCTGGCTTGTCTGGCGGCTCAGATCATGAAGCTGCCGATCGAGTTGGTCAAAAATCGCAAGTTTAATCTTCGGTATTTGGTAACAACGGGGGGAATGCCCAGCGCTCACTCGTCTTTTGTGGGCGCTTTGGCTGCTGGAGTGGGACAAACGATGGGATGGGAAAGTCCGGAGTTTGCGATCGCTGCGATCTTTGCAATTATTGTGATGTATGACGCAGCAGGCGTCCGCCAAGCTGCAGGCAAGCAAGCTCGCATCCTCAACCAAATTATTGACGAGTTTTTTGAGGAAGATCACAACCTTAATGAGGCTCGCCTGAAAGAGTTGCTGGGACACACTCCTTTTCAAGTGCTTGTCGGTTTGGGGCTGGGAATCACTATTGCTTGGATTGCAGGGCCTGCATATTAGTTAACTGTTAATTGTTGACTGTTAACTAATGACTACTGACCGAATTCTGCTTGCAGAATATCGTCGTTGTCATCGGCGATCGTGGCGACAATAGTAATAACCCGGGAAATTTCCCCGGTCGAGATTTCGGCGATCGTCCGAGTAGATACTACGGCAACTTGATTATCAACAATCGCAAAATGAGATTCTAAAGTAGACAGCCAATTCATTTCTAGGATTTTCCGCATTAATTGAGCTTCATTCTTCGCTGGCAACTGGAGTACAAAAGCCCAAACAGTCAAAGTATCATCTTCGGTTTCGCCCGTGAGTTGCACGAACACTTCAACACTGCCGTACTTAAACTTCCAAAGATGTCCGCCAGCTTCACTTTGACCGACCATCACTTTTTGGTCTACAGCCATGCTGGCGATGACAGTTTCAATTTCTTCTGCATAGGTGACGGCTGTGGCTTTTTCGACCTGCTCGGAGGCGATCGCGCTTTCACTCGATTGGCTTTCTGCGGAAGCTGTTTGTAGGTTCGGCTCGCTGGTAGTCATGATTATATTTAGACGGAAAACTATTCCAATAATCAGTTTACTTGCTAAAGCTTAAAATTATGACTTTAAATAACTGGTTCCCAGGCTATGCCTCGGAACCAGTATATCTCGCTTGTTTGCCGAGGCCGACGCAAGTTTGACTTGCAAAGCGGTTTCAACCAGGTTCGCAAGTTTTTAAGCCTTGGGCTTAGTCGCCGCCGGCTTCTTCTCAATGGTATTCAAGCCGTTGAGAAACATGGGCACCAATTTCTCCATAAATGCCTGCGGGTCGCGGTTCCAGGCCCGCTGAGCTACATCGACTCTGGTCATTTGCAGGTCGGGGGCCAGCAGGCTTGCGGGCAAGCGTTCCATCAGGTATTGCGGGCGTTCCCACATCGGCATGGTGTTGGCAATATCCACGAGGCGGGTGACGCGGCGGAGTTCTGCCCCCAACATGATATCCATTCCCGATTCAAAAGCTGCTTGTTCGATCGCCACATACTTGCGCTTTGCCTGTTCCACCTTCTGGCGGTGTTCCGGGCTTTTGGCAGCTATGGAGCCGAGCCAGCGGTTGCCCCAGCGGACGTGACCAGCTTCTTCTGGAAAAATCTTTTCGATGGTTTCGCGGATTTTGACGTTTTCTGCGGTTTGGGGAGCCTGTTTGAGGGCGTGGATGTGCGCTGAGAAGTATTCGCAGCCCCGCTTTTCGGTGACATTGATTGCGGCTAAGGCTGCAATTATACCGTCATCGAGGTTGCGGTATTGCTCTTTGTCCAGCAGGCGGTCAAATTCGTCAATGTAGGAAACTCCCGGCGGCGTTCCCACATTTTGGCCCAAGTCTACCAGCAAGTCGGTGAGCCACATAGCGTGCCGCGCTTCGTCGGAAATGTGCCGGGAGAGGTCGCGCACGAGTTCGGCCGGTTCGCCGTCGAGCCGTTCGATCAAGTCGGTGAGGTCTTTGCAACTGCGCTGTTCGCTGTAGCGGTAGCGGTTGAGGGTGATCAAGTGAATTTCGCGATCCTGCACTACATTAGCTAAAATTTCGCGCGCTCCCATTGCGTTGCGAAGCTTGCGGGGATAGGCAACAGTCATGCTTTTATGTTGTTTTATAAAGATACTTATATAAGTGTAACGCAGTTTTTTTGACAACCAATTACCTCGCAAGGCTGAAAGTTGTTGTGTTGCAGGCAGATTGAATTTTATACATACAATTTTTTTACTCGCAGATCGATCGACTAAAATAGTTTTGATTTGTCATTTACGCAAGCGTTCCGCGAGGCTCCCAAAGCAATCTCACGCACTCAAAACTTTTCAGGTTCCGTCGAGTCTGAAGCCTCAAGGCTAGCAGGCTCTTGTTGAAATTTGTGCGTCTCCTCCACTTCCAGTCTAGCCAGCGTTGTCGCCGCATCCGCTAACTGTAAAGCCAGATTCATCCGACCAACTGGGTTTTTCTCTTTCCAAAGGTCTTTTGCCAAGAAATGCACTCGATAGCGAAACATTTTAATTGACTGTGATGGAATAACTTTAGCTGTCATGATTATAGTCTCTCTTCAACTGTAGCTAGGATGCGAAGCAGTACCCGTTCGGGTTCTAGATAGACAAATGTCAGTATGATTACTTGATCTTCATTGCTGATTGTGACATCCCAGGTGGCCGATCGCGGTTCAACCCGTTCATGCCTAACTATTACAGTATATTGTCCTGCTGCCAAGTCATCAAATCCCGCATCTGCCTCCATCAAAGCCACTGTCTCCTCGGCAAGTACCCCTCCGTCTCGATTTAGTAAAGTAATGAAGGCAACGCCATCAACTGAAGTCATTGCCATGTTATTTTGATTGCGTACCATCACAAAAATATCGGACATTCTCTGCTTCTCTGCTAGTTGCTAATTGCTGCAAATTGCTAATTTACCACAACGGCAACACCGCGCAAGCAAGGCGGATAGACGGTCATCCGATTTGATATTTTAGATTTGATATTATGGAGTTGAGAGAAATAATAACAAGACTCAATTATATGCACACTCTCACTGAAGATGAATTTCATTTAGAAGCAGAGCCTTTCCTTCGGAAAGTTTTTGTTCACGACAATCCGTTTAAGGAACCTTTTTCATCACAGGTGATAAGCTGCTACGCAGCTAAACCGGATAAAATAGCATTGCCTTTATTTTTGATTTTTCGCTCCCATTTGATAACCAT
>NZ_JAUBPU010000155.1:0-1194 GCF_036700885.1 Microcoleus sp. S13_B4 | reverse complement strand
TTAATAAGAGGAAAATAGTGGCTTTGAGCCATTGTTGAGCAAAATAGGCGAGAATAATAGTGTCTTATTAATGGCGATTTAACCATGACCCCAGAACAGCAACAGGCGATTCAAACACATGTAGAAGCTATTTCTGCAATCCTGTATGCGGATTGTGAACCTGGATCGTTAAAGACATTAGAAGATATCGAGCTAGCAGTAAAAGAAAGAGTGTTAACTCATGTAACACCACAGATCGGAATTTTTTTATCTACTCAGCTAGCGGGACAAAAGCAGGAAGGGTAAAGAAATTAAAAAGTACATTAGGTGATTTAAGTATCACCGAGAAGCAAGCGGCTCGACTAGGGTGTGGTACGGGAAGTAGATTAAGCCCGCATTTAGAAAACTGCTGTTTAAGACTGAGTGCTAATGTTGCCTATGAAAGTGCATCAAAAGATATTAAATACATAACTGGAGTTACTGTCCCATCGAAAACACAACAAAGATTAGTACATTATCAAGAATTCAATAAACCCGTAGCAACATTAGATATTACTGAACTAAGTGTAGATGGTGGCAAAGCCCGGTTAATCACACCACTCGGAGAAAAATCTGACTGGAAAGACTATAAAGCAATTGTTTCAGAGGTGGGAATAGTAGCTAGTTTCGACCAAAATAATATGATTGTTGATTGGGCAAATCAACAACCGCTAGCAAACCCAGTAACTTGTCTAGGTGATGGACATGATGGAGTCTGGAATATATTCAAGGAAATTAGTTGTGAACAGGACAGAAGAGAAATCTTAGATTGGTATCATCTGAATGAAAATCTTCAGAAGGTGGGTGGTTCAATTAAGCGGTTAAAGCAAGCCGAAACATATTTATGGCAAGGAAATGTCCCCAGTGCCATAGCACTATTCACAAAGTTAAAGAAAAAACCAGCAATTAACTTCTGTAAGTATTTAGAAAAGCATCAGCAAAGAATTATTAATTATGAAGTTTTTCAGAGAGACGGAATTTGTTCAATTGGCTCTGGCGCAGTAGAATCAGGAATTAAGCAAATAGCTAGACGGATTAAAATATCTGGAGCAAGTTGGAAATCAGAACATATTGGGCAGGTATTAGCTCATCGATGTGCTTACTTAAACGGCTTAATTGGTAAATCACCAAAAGCTGCTTAAGTATTTTTACTCATCACAAAAGTGACACGCTCCC
>NZ_JAUBPU010000092.1:0-15863 GCF_036700885.1 Microcoleus sp. S13_B4 | reverse complement strand
TTGTTCGTAATTCATATTATTAATCTAATTTTTTCTTTTATTTTACCTAGAACGAGCGCACTTTCGCAAGAGGTCTAGTAGCTGTAGCGTGCTTATGGGGGCACCTCACCAGTAGCTGTAGTGTAGGCTGTATGGAAATATATTACCAAATTGAGCGAGACAAAAAGTGATATAATGCCAGCTAATTAATTGCAGGAGATCGATCGCACGTCAAATGGATTACAAAACAGCCCGCAGTTTTCTGATCGACCAAGGAACCGCCCTGGAAACCAAGAAAAATCCCGACGCCTTCCTGATGCGTCTCAAACAAGGTCAACCGCCCGTACCCGGACAGGTGACATCGATTTTATTAGCTTTAAAAATATTGTTTGAAGGGCTGCAAGAATCTCCAATGCTCGATCGACAATTAATCTCGGCACTGCATTTACTGTCAGTAGAAGGTTTGCTGCAATTTGAAGCTGGACTCCGCAGAGGAGTTTCTTGGCCACCGCTGCTGAAGGAAGACTTAAATCGAATTGCGATCGCAGTCAAGAATATCTTTTCCGGCGTCTGGCAATAATTAGCTCGGCAACCACCAATCCCGATACCCACCCCCCAGCAAACTCAATTTTTTTTCTACAATTATTTGTAATATTGTATGTTAATCTTGCTACATTTACCCTCAACTTGTGGCATCTTAATATAAGAATCGGTTCTAAACCGCAGTTGGAGAAATTACTCATGAACGCAGAAGAAAAAGCTAGACTACTAATTGCACGAGAAAGGCAGCATAGCGAACACTTGCACGACTCTATGCTCAACCGTTCCTCCCACGAGCTAGAAACACCTGGGGAGGGAATTGCTGAAGAAAAAGCCAGAGAATTAATGGCTCAAGAAAGGCAGCACAACGAACACCTGCACGACTCTATGTTAAGCCGTTCTTCCCAAGAGGTAGAAGCATCGATCGCATCCGAGGACACTCACACATAAATTGTGTTAACACAAGACTTACGGACACACACCAAGAAACCGGGTTTTTATACCATAACAAAGGGCTGTAAAATGTTTTTGTGTAAACAACCAGGTTTCTGCGTTTCGGAAGAGTTCAGTACAGCAAAACTCTACTCAAATCGAGGATAATTTTAGGTGCAATCAAAACAGCCCCTGCTCGGTTGGCAGCCGCTATCACAAATCTCCACGCGCCATATATAGCAATAGAAAATGCCAAGTTCTATTGCTCGCGAAAGCTTTCGAGGGATGCCAAAAGAGCTGGCAGTCCCGCTAGCGCGGCCGACACCAGAGCCTCATCTTTGTAAACTCGCGATCGGAGAATACGGGTACTTTTAGACGCAGAGGTGAAAGAGCCTCGCCCTGGGGAATTTCCGGTTTCAATCGGCCCTAAGTTTTTTGTTTCTCGCGTCACGCACAACATAGCAGTATCCTCGCAGTATCGTCAATTAATCCCTAAATATGCGCCCGTAAAATTTCTTAGGGCTTGCTGTATGTTTCTATTATTACTCAGGTAGGTAACAGAGATGAAACCATGCAATAATTATTCACGATAGTCAGGGATCAACTTAAACTACATAACTACTTTTATTGATTTGTTACAGGGCGCGTTTGTTTCAGCCGATCGCCCACAGCAACTCAGGCACCAGACAGCAACATCACCCATTTCACAAGAGGAACGCGGATCAATGATGCTAACTCTTAGTCCAGCAACAGTTATAAGTCAAATCAGGTCTACTGTGCAAAGCTTGTCTGACGGAGACTACCGCTACCGAGACTCCTTTGTGTTCGATCGACCTTTCAGAGAAATCCAATTTCGCAAACAAGACAAATACATCACCGGCAGCGATTCAGACAAACGCACTGGCAAAAGTTACTGCTTCCGGGGCATCCCACAGCACAACAACATTATTAACATCACGGTAGCCATCGAAATTTCCCCGAAAACAGCACAGAAAACCGAGTGGAAATTAGCACCGGGAAACCCCATTAATTTCGACAAGCTTTATCCGCTGCAAGCTGGACCGGGATTAGAATTGTACAAATGTTTGACAGCTTTTTTACCCAGATTGAAGGATTAGTTATCTCAATTCCGGCTGCGCCGGAATGATATAGAGGAGACGGCACTGCCGTCTCCTGATTTCGGGTAATATTAATTCCGATGCAACCGGAATTGATATTATTTGTTATTTGTTAATCGCTTGGGCTTGTTAATAACGAATAATATTCGTTAACAGTTAACAGTCAACAGTCAACAGCGTCGCCCTGAGCTTAGTCGAAGGGTCAACCGTCAACAGCAAACATTTAACTCCCTAAGAACCAGGATTTTCCAATTCTTCCCGCAGCATTTCCCGGTAGACTTTCGGCAAACGAGAACTCATAGAATTGTTCTCAATTCCATATCCCAAACTCGTCCAAGTTCCCGAAAGCATCCGTAATACCTCAGTTAATCTTTCTTGCCGCAACATCTCAGGAATATCAGCTTTCCAAAACTTGCGATCGCTCAACCAAGCATAAACCACAGCATCCTGATCTTCGGGTTCAAAACTGTAATCTTCCCAGAACAAAAAATTAGCACGACGCGCCTGATAACGCTTAGCCTTATCCTTCCAAGTTGTAGTCAGAAATTGATACCTGCCCGCTGCCGTAGTACACTTGCCACGATTTGGGCCATTAACAATCTTCACGCACCAGTCAGGATGGCGGCTCAAATCTAATATATATTTGCCACCGTAAACAACGTGATAAGGTCGAGCAACATTCGACTCGCTAGCAGAAATAGTTCGCATCAGAGCCCGAAGGTAAGGATCGCCGTTTTTCATAGCCAGCGGTGGGACTTTTTTCACCCCGCTTACCGACTGCGACAACTGCTGATTTCCCCGCAAACTGTCAACCAAAAAAACACCGCCGCCAATCACAGCGCCGATTAAAAGTAGAAATCCGAGGATTTGAAGCTCTGATCGCCTCAGCAAACCTCTTTTTCGACGGCCCAATTTCTCAGCTTCTAGCCAAGTCATTTCCATTTCCGAAATTTCGGCTAATTTTCGAGCCACCCGCATCCGGCGAACGCGAAAATCGTATTGATATAGCGGCGCAGCTAACAGCGTTAAACTCGATAAAATCCCCGCCAATTTAATCAGCCAGAAATCTAATTCACCCGCTATGGCAACATTTGTCAGAGTAGATATTCCTGTTAGTAACTGGGTCGGATCGATCGATCGCGCTGGCCAATAAAAAATCGCAAGTTGCACCAACAGCGACAGATTAAATGCAAAAAAAATCACTACAACAGCATTCAAGCCTTCTCGCAAATGCGATCGAATACCCGTATGCCGGCGCTTGAACTTGCGCGCAACGCGAAAGCGCCCCGGCAACATAATTAGTAAGGGATTTAAAATTTTGACTGCTAAAAAGTGACAAACAAAAAACACAGGCAACTGAATCAGCCAAGCCGCCAGCAGTAGAGTCAGAAAGCCGATGTCGTCGCTGACAAAAGGAAGGCCCCTGCGAAGGACAAAACTAAAACTCTGAGCGAGAGCAAATGCCCTTAACCACGAAATCGGATAGGGGAACCAAGCTGGCCACTTGAGAGTTTTCATGCTGAGAGAGGGAAATTTCAACGGCGAATCATAAAACTATTAAGATTTTGCCAGATTTGGCGATCGGAAAATTGGTGTAGCGTGCGTCAGCCCAAATCTTTGACTCAAATCAAAGTGTTTTTTGTCTGACGCACCGAACCCAAGCGAGCCTAATTCAATCAAACCACGCCGGCAAACAACTCCTCAAAACTCTTTTGCGGAGCCTCCGACTTAGCCACAATTTCCACAACCTTGTTGCGAGAAGTCGGCTGAAACAGCGCCTCCACGCACACTTGGGCTACCTTAGTGCGGGGAATGCTGCTCTCAAACATTTTGTCCGCACCAGTCATGACGATCGCATCTGAATTATCCTCATTTTTGAGACCGCCGGGACGGACGATCGTATAAGTCAAACCGCTTTTTTGCAAATATTCCTCGGCTTGCTTCTTCCAAACCAGAATCAGCCAGAACAAATTCAGCGGGTGAAAAAACTGAGAGACGCACAGAGAAGTCACCAGCACAAAATGCTCAATTCCCTTAGCCTTAGCTGCATCCACCAAATTTTTAGTGCCTTCAAAATCCACCTTGTAAGGCGCTGTGGGGTCAAAACCAGGGGCCGCCCCTGTCGCACACAGCAATACCGTACTATCGCCGATGGCATCGCTTAGGGAAGTCGCATTTAATACATCCCCAGTCACTAACTCAGCCTCCGGTGGTAAAATTTGTCTAGCTGTGTCTAGATTTCGGACTAAGGCGCGCACGGGAATACCTCGCTTGACTAATTCTGCGACGATTCGGCGGCCAGTCTGACCTGTGGCTCCTGCTACAAATGCTTTCATAAGTCGAGTTATGCTGAACTAGGGTAAGTTTTGTTACTATCAATTTCTCAATTGTAGGGAGGAAACTTCCTTAACACATCCCCAACCAGATTGATTGGCGTGTATAACAGGAGAGCATAATATGAAGCACGATTCCGCTGAATATCAAACTGTTGAAGCTTCTGAGGAAAATTACTACCCAGATGCGAGTTTCCAACAGCCCGAAAGTGGAAGCGCGGATGCAGGTGAGGAAGTTGAGCCGATTTGGTTTCACACGCATTTTGAAGACAGCATGGAGATGTACGCGGATGCGGAGACGGTGGCGAAGCATTTGAACAACCACAAGACTTGGTTTTGCCAGTGCGCTTCGCCGATGAAGGCCCAGCCGCTCGGCGAAAACGGCTACGATTTATTAATAGGGCGTTTTGGGGCTTTCGGCTACCGCGTTGAAGCGAGAATTGGTTTAGAGTTGCTGCCGCCTGACGCTGAAGGCTGCTATTTGATTAAGACTATTCCGGTTCCGAATTATACCTCGCCTGGGTATGAAGTGGATTTTCGATCGGCGATGAAGCTAGTGGAGATACCCTCTCAGGAGTTTGCCGCCGATTGGCCGAGCTCGGAACGTGCTAAGCTGCCGCCTGCGATTACCATTACTACCTGGAAGCTGGATTTGGCTGTGGGGGTTTGCTTTCCCAAGTTTATTCGATCGATGTCTCAGCCTTTGATAGAAAAAACCGGCGATGCGCTTTTGGAAAAAATTATCAAACAAGTTAACCGACGCTTGACTTATAAAACTCAGGTGGTTTTTCACGAAAGTTTGGGCATTCCTTTTCCGAAAAATCCTAAGAAACATTAACACTACTTACGCTCTAACCTGTACTGCATTTAAATTGTATGTTAAGTGCGGGATCTCCTGCCCAACCCCTACTCCCCACCAGAGTAAAGATTTATTTTACTCTGCAATTTAAATGCGGATTAGCTTAACTCACATTTGTAGGGTGTGCACTGCACACCTTACTCATAAGTGCGATCGTAATAACTCATACCATTGTAGATTTTATACTTCGGCGTGAGCGCTCAGTCGCACAATTTTAGATTAAATGATTGGGAATAAATGATTGTGTATGGGTTGGGATTACGAGCCTACAGTTGCTTTTTTGAAACTAATATAGCAATCCTTGCAGGAGTCGTAAATTTTTTCCCCAACCCCAACCCTCCCCCAACCCGCTGAGAGAAAGTAAGAAATTCACAAATTATTTAGGATTGCTATATGCTGATTTCTTATCAGCGGAATGAGTTTTTATTATGATTGGTCAATTTAGCACAGGGTTGGACACAAGAGTTTCAAGTCAGATGCCATCAACTTCGACAGCATTGTTATTAAAAAATTCTGTTTCTGTCATCAGGATTTTCCTCCTTATTGCCTCATGATTAAGAAGTGTAGCGGACGCATTTCAAAGCTGCCTCCGATCGCCCTCGGAAACCCGCAAGTGTCTCAGATCACAAGGCCGATCGATCACCCTCACTGCCAAAAAACCTAAAATTATGTCAAATTAAGTAAAGGGTGATCGAAGAAGTCTTGCCATATCCGTAGAAAGTTATGACAACAAAACTAAGAGCTACAGAAAAAAAAATGGAGATAGACTGGCAGCAATGGAGGGCCGACCAAGAACTAATTCTCAATCAAGTAGACAATGCGATCGCTTTGTTCGACTCGTCTGACTGCTTAGTTTTGTTTAACAAAAAATTGACCGGAATCTGGGAACTGTCCCCAGAATGGCTGGCAACAAAGCCGAAGTGCCACTTGCTGTTTGCGGAAATTGTTGATCGGGGTTACTTGTCTGTTCAACAGTGGCAAGAGTTTCAGCAAGCACTCGAAAAATCTCAGCATGAAAGTTTATCATTTTATTTCGAGCAATCCAATGGGGTTTGTTTGGAGGTGTGCGCCACGATTACCAACAGCGGCGGACGGCTGTTTACCTTTCGAGATGTGACGGTATACCAAAACTCCCAAGCTAGCTTGAACGCAGAAGTCAGGCGGCTGAGCTTTCTTTTAGGTTTAACCGAACGCCTGCAAAAGTCTGACAGTTTGCAAGAAATAGGTCAGTTTGCCCTCACCTATCTGGTAGGGGCAATGAATGCTGCTTTCGGAGATGTCAAGGTGATTAGCGGCAAGGGAAACGATCGGCAAGCGTCGGGGATTTGCAACCAAGTTTCTAGTCAATTTTTGGCTACTTACGGGGAACCCGTAGTCGCAGGAATGCAAGAATTGCTCGACAAAGGCATTCCCTACGGCATCGGTTTGCTGTGGGAAGTGGTCAAAACTGGTAAACCTTTGCTTGTCGAGGATTATGCCCAGCATCCCAATGCCGTGCCGGAATTTCGGCATCCGGGAATCGGACAACTGGGCATTTTTCCGATCGCAGCTACCAACGGCACGATCATCGGAGTGCTGACGCTGGAGTCCCGCAACATCAAAAAACTGCAAGCCGCTGTCCACCAAGAAGTGCTGGAGGCTGCTTGCCGGACTCTGGGGGCGGCGATCGAGCGGGCTCAGACACAAGAAAACCTGCGCCAAGTTAACGAAGAATTAGAGTATTCTTCTCAGTTGAAATCTGAGTTTTTAGCCTCCATGTCCCACGAATTGCGGACGCCTCTCAACAGCATTCTCGGCTTTTCTGACTTGCTGCTGCGGCAAACAGCCGGACAGTTGAGCGATCGACAAATCAACTATGTAGAACTGATCGAAAAAAGCGGCCAGCACTTGTTGCAGCTAATCAACGATATTCTTGATCTTTCTAAAATTGAAGCGGGGAAAGTAGAACTCAACTTACAGCCTATTCGCGTTCAAGAACTCGCGACAGACTGTCTGAAAATGATGCAGCCCCGGGCCGACAAAAAGCGAATCGGTTTGTCTTTAGAACTCGACTACCGTATTACTAAAGTTTGGCTCGACGAACGGCGAGTGCGACAAATTGTGATTAATTTACTTTCCAATGCCATCAAATTTACCCCCGAACAGGGACAAGTTAAACTCAGCGGGCGTCTGGTCTACGGTAGTGAAATAAACGACGACTACCGGCCGGATTGTTCTCCTGTAAATGCCAGCACTCCTTATTTTTGTTTTGAGGTGAAAGACTCCGGCATCGGCATTCCTCAAGACCGCTGGCACTTGCTATTTCGACCTTTTCAACAGGTGGATTCTTCCCTGACTCGGCGGCACGAAGGTACAGGTTTGGGTTTGGCTTTGACTAAGCGTCTGGCAGAATTGCACGGGGGAACTGTTTCTTTTCAATCTGTTTGCGATCGGGGAAGTCTTTTCCGGGTTTGGCTGCCTTTGACGGAGATGCGTCAAGAGTTGGGAAACTTTGCTTCTTGTCCCTTAGATTCTAAGTTAGTCCCTGGTTCTGCGATTGCTTTACCAATTGGCAGGAAGCGGATTTTGGTTGTCGAAGACCAGCCTTTTAACCAAATGTTAATTTCTGAGGTGATGGAATTGGAGGGGTACGGGGTAGAGATACTCGCTGATGGGAAGGCGATGGCCGATCGTATTCTCGCCGCCTCTGCTGCCCCGGAGTTGCTGCCGGATTTGATTTTGATGGACATTCAGTTGCCGGATGTTGACGGCTTTGAGTTGATGCGCCGAGTTAAAGCAGATCCTGTCTGGGACTCGGTACCGATGATTGCGGTGACGGCGATGGCGATGCCGGGTGACAGTGAGCGATGTTTGGAAGCTGGCGCTTCTGCTTATTTGAGCAAGCCACTGGATTTGAATTTGACGATCGCTACTGTCCGTTCTTTTCTGAGCTAAGAATAATTATTTGCAGTTCCAGCACTGCCATTTATGATAATTGATAAGAACAAAGGTTAAACTCAATAGTAGATAAATATCTATATGACTTGCCCGCGCTTGCCTCCGAAAGCCTGTTCTACGAAAAATATCGAGTTTAGTAAGGAGAAATATACGAATCAACCAGTTTTCGAGCTTCCCCACGCGCAATTCCCGAGCTAAATTCAATATATTATATCATATTCCATGTCAAACAAGTCGCCCTGCATAATGTTGGTTGATGACGAGCCAGCTAATCTGACTTTACTGGAAGAGTTATTGCACCTAAAAGGATACGCTACAGTATCAGCCCTATCTGGCCATGAAGCGCTCTCCCTTGCCCGCGCCTCTCGACCCGATTTAATTTTACTAGATATTATGATGCCGGAGATGAACGGTTTTGATGTGTGCGAGATCCTGCGGAAGGATACGGCATTGCAAACTGTACCGGTGATTTTTTTGACCGCCCTCGACGACGATTCCTCTCGCCTCAGAGGGTTAGAAATGATGGCAGACGATTATGTGACAAAGCCTTTTAACAGCCGTTTGTTGCTGGCGAAAGTTGAAAATATTTTGCACTTGAGTCAAATGCGATCGCAAGCTGTATCTTCCCAGTTAAACCAGCGAGTCAAAGAGCAAAGCCAGCGTCAAATCGCCGCAGCTTGGGAGGCTAACGAATATCTTTCAGAAAAATTTCAGCTATTTGTGCCGGAGCAACTTCTCGGACGAATTGCACCGCAAGGAATAGAATCTATTCAGTTGGGCAATGTCACAGAAGAAGAGCTGACTATTTTATTTTGCGACATTCGCGGCTTTACTGCGATCGCCGAATCTCAACAAGCTTGCGAGACTTTTGAATGGTTGAACGCTTTTTTTACTCAAATGAACGATTGCATAACGTCTCATGGCGGGTTTATTGACAAATACCTAGGCGATGCAATCATGGCAGTATTTGACAAGCAGAATTCTCACGCTATGGATGCGATCGAAGCCGCAGTAGCAATGCAAGAAACTCTGCAAGAATTTAATGCCAGCCGCTACAAATACAATTTAGAATTTCCTGTCAATATTGGTACGGGAATTAACACAGGTATCGGCATGATCGGTACTTTGGGTTCCGATCGCCGCATGGACTCTACAGTCATCGGCGATGTGGTAAATACAGCTTCTCGGTTAGAAAATTTAACTAAAATATACGGTTGCCAAATTATTGTTAGCGAAAATGCGATCGTTCATGCGAGAGAATTTCTAAATGGCATAAGTCTGAACTCACACTCAAAAGAAAGTCTATTATTAAAGTGCGACTTGGAAGTGAAAACACAGGAGAGTATTATTTCTACTTCTGGGGCGACTGCGGCAGGCAGCTATTCGCCAAGCAACAATTATTACTATCGCTGGATCGATCGAGTAACCCCGCGCGGCAAACAGGAAGCTATAGAAATCTACGAAATCTGGGCCGCCTCTTGTCCCGATTCTGAAGCAAAGCAGCTTACCCAGGGTTTATTTGACAAAGGAATTCAAGGATGGCAATCCGAAAGGTTTGTCGCCGCCTTGGGATATTTTCAGCAACTAATCGAACAAAACCCTGCGGATACAGTTGTCCGTTTTTATATAAATCGCTGCCAGGAAAAACTAGGTTTTATACCGGGAAATAGCACTTCATAAAGATTTAACTTTTAGGGCGGGCTACAAGCCCACCCTAAAATAGTTTAGACCTATTACAAAAGTCTCCAACTATCCTGCGTTGCGTCTGGGGTTTCCCTATCAATGAAAGATTTATCCAATAAGTCTACTCTAATTGGAGTTTGCATCAAACTTTCGTCAAAACTTGCTCTCTCAACTTCCCGATCAACTCATTCACACCTCCGGTATTCAAACGGTAACTCAAAGGATGACCGATCAAATAAGCCGAACTTTCAAACAAAACATCAATTTCCACCAAACCATTTTCCCGCAAAGTTTTGCCAGTCGAAACCAAATCCACAATAGCCTCCGACATACCCGTAATCGGCCCCAACTCAACAGAACCGTAAAGCGGCACAATTTCCACCGGCAAATTCAAATTGTGAAAATATTCCCTCGCACAGTGTACAAACTTAGAAGCAACTCTACCGTGAGGAGGCAAATCCACCGTTCGCCGATAAGAACTAGACTCTTTCACTGCCACCGACAGCCGACACTTGCCAAATTTTAAATCAATTAAATTGGCAACTTTCGGCTTTTTTTCCCGCAAAACATCATAGCCAGCAATCCCCAAATCCGCTTGACCGTATTCTACATAAACCGGCACGTCGTGCGTCCTTACTAGCAAAGCTTTTGCAGTGCCTGTAGGGTCATAAATTTGAAGTTGTCGGTTAGAGGAATCGAGAAAAGCACTGAAGTCTAATCCAACCGATTTAAACAGCCGAATGCTATCTCCTAACAATCCGCCTTTGGGAAGTGCAACAGTAATCATGTCAATTTTTAGAGTGTAAATTGCTCAATTTGGGAAGGGGGCGCTCGCGGTATAAGCAGAAACAGCTTTTACCCTACTCAGAATAACACATAGAGTTCATAGCGAAAAATAAATTTCGGGTATTGCTCGATTCTTTGTTTGGGTATATATTATATTTATTAAGTTTTTATGTCCTCATATTTTTAAAGTGCGCTCAGTATGGAAAACAATCAAGAGTTTGATAGTCAAGAATTTGAGGGAGAATTTGACGGAGAATTTCACAGTGTAGAGCCGGATTACCTGAAAATTACAGTAGATTAAATCCTCTCAGCCGGTGGTATAGAGGCCGAGGAAAGGGATTATACAGTAGCCGTACCTACTGCTAACCACGCCAGAATCCCCAGGGGCGGAGGCTTCTCATCCCATGTGGAATTAAGCGTGTTCGATCGCGCCCCCCGATCGCAGTTTGCAGAAAAACGCGGAACCCTGGGAGGCTGTTAATGTAAAATGCTTGCAGAGGCTGGTGCACAGAATTGGACGATCGCCCGTTAGCGAAGCCCTCGAAGAGGATCGCCATTCAGTATCACGCCTTTAGCAGTGTATTCAACTCTCAAACTTAAAATTTAACGGGCGATTCCAAATAGCTGACAGCTAAATTATGACTGAATTGACACTTGTTATTGGCAACAAAAATTATTCCTCTTGGTCGCTGCGTCCTTGGTTGGCGATGAAACAAGCTGGACTCAAATTTTCCGAGGTGAGAATCCCCTTAGACTGGCCGACAACCCATGAAGAAATTCGGCGCTATTCTCCCTCGGGAAAAGTGCCAGTTTTAATCGACGGCGATCTGAAAGTGTGGGAATCTTTAGCAATTTGCGAATACGTTGCCGAGCGCTTTGCAAATGATTTGTGGCCGGCGGATGTAGCGGAACGGGCGATCGCCCGTTCCATTGCCGCCGAAATGCACGCGGGGTTCCAAAATGTGCGCGAAAATATGCCGATGGACTGTCGCAACCGCTATCCGGGAGAAGGGATGACTTCCGGTGTCGAAGCAGAGATCGATCGCATCTTTACCATTTGGCGCGAATGCCGCCAAAAATTCGGGACAGGCGGCAATATGCTGTTCGGAAAATTCACAATTGTTGATGCTATGTTTGCCCCCATTGTCATGCGTTTTGTCACCTACGAAGTCAAGTTAGATTCATCAGCAAAAGCTTATGCGGATGCGATTTTGGCACTACCTGCAATCCAGGAATGGGTAGCAGCAGCTTGCAGCGAAACCGAAAGTATTCCACATATTAAAATCTAGGAAAAATTAGTTTACTTAACCTAAAATCTCAAATCTCAAGTTGGAACTCAGGATGCGGATTCTTTTAGTTGATGATGAAGTTGAGTTAACTGACCCTTTGAGTCGAGTCTTAACTCGCGAAGGTTATACAGTTGATGTGGCATTTGACGGAGCAAGTGGCAGCAATTTAGCAATGCAGGGCAATTACGATTTGCTAATTTTGGATTGGATGCTGCCGAGACAAACCGGACTGGCAATTTGCCAGAAGTTGCGATCGCAAGGACGGAGTACGCCAGTGCTATTTCTCACGGCCAAAGATACCGTAGACGATCGCGTACAAGGACTTGACGCCGGTGCAGACGACTATTTAGTCAAACCTTTTGAACTGCGAGAACTCCTAGCCAGAGTCCGCGCCTTGCTGCGGCGGCCTCCTACTTTTGATGCCGAGGTTGCTGTCGGGCGGCTGCAAGTTGCAGATTTACAGCTAGACTACGACAATCAATTAGCTTATCGGGGCGATCGTACAATTGATTTATCAGAAAAAGAATGTCAGTTGTTAGAATACTTAATGCGCCATCCTGGTCAATTGCTAACACACGAACAAATCCACCAGTATTTGTGGAGTGAAGCAGAAAAACCCAGTAGCAATGTATTAGCCGCTCAAATTCGCCTGCTGCGGCGAAAAATAGAAGCACCGGGCGAATCTGTGCTAATCCACACAGTCTACGGCAGAGGCTATCGCTTTGGAGAAGCCAATTAAAAATAATAGAAATTGTACAAAAATCCTTCTTCCCTCTTCCCTCTTCCTGACATCCATTACATCCGTTACAGAACTTCCCTCTTCCTGACATCCATTACATCCGTTACATCCGTGGAGCGAATCTGTTGCCGAACTTCCTTTTTCTCTCTGCTATATTGTCTATTATCGGGAAAGTGTGCACCCTAAACCCGCCCTTAGGAATGTTGAGAAACTAAAGTAATTACTGTCACCTCCGGGGGACAAAATAGCCTTCCCGGCCAATAAGTTCCCAAACCGCGATTCACGTACAGTAAATTACTCCCAACCTGATGCAAACCGCTAGCCCATTCCCAGTGAGTAACTACTCGATCCCAAGCCGACATAAAAGGAATTAACTTTCGGATTGGTTGAGGAATCCAATAGCCAATTTTTCTGACCCAAGCGTACAAAGGGCCGATACCGGGAATAACGATTTGACCGCCGTGAGTGTGCCCCGACAACTGCAAATCAATCCGCCAATTTTGCAGTTTTTCAGCAGTATCCGGATTGTGAGACAAAACAATCCGAGGAATCGCGGGATTTATTGATGCCATTACAGGTTTAGGCGCAAAATCGCCCGACCAAAAATCTGCTAACCCAACTAAAGCTAATTCTGATCCCAAAGGATAGATTGCTTCGTTGTACAAAACCCGAATTCCGACGCTATTTAAAGCATTAGCAACCTCTCTTTTTGCCTCCGGCCAATAGTGGTCGTGATTGCCCAAAACCGCGTAAATTCCCGTCCGACTTTGCAAGTTTTTCAATCGGTGCACTAAACCGTAAATAGGTGCGGGGTCGTAGCTAATAAAGTCACCAGTTAAAAAAATCAGGTCGGGTTCTGCTTCATTTGCAGCAGCAATCGCCTCTTCTAGCAACCATTCCGATAGCCGCACCCCGTCATAGTGAAAGTCAGTAAGCTGTACAATTTTAGTACCGGATAGATTTGCTGGAAGATTGGCGATCGGTATTGTTAAATACTCTACTCGCAGTTTTCCCGTTAATAACCTGTGCATAAATCTAAGGTTTATTGATGACAAAGCGCCACCTCTAGCTTAGCAAATAAACAGGCAACACTGCCAAAGTAGATATTCTTCCTTTTTCCTTATGTCCTCTGACTAATGACTACTAATTGCTGGCTAATGACTAAAGTCCGGGACGCAAGAAGTAGGATTTTCTTAACATAATTGAAACAGAACTGCCCAATCTTCAGTTAGGCTTACTTGCAAAATAGTTTGGGTTTTACGGGGCCAACTCGTACAGCATTTTTATAAAATTATGACTGGCGTAACAATCTGTTTAAAACGCTATCAATCCTCGTCAGACTGGCATTCCCCGCCCCGCATCTATATTCTTTTAGCAATTGTCAAAGCTGAGATTTGTGTCGCCTCCCCATCGCATCGGCTTACCACGGGCGGATTACCCCTACCAAACACTATCTCATCACTAATGATTTATTACTGCTGAGTCGGTGGAAATAAATATGGCTTGGGGGAGACCGGGTTTTGCATTCATAATAAACTGGGGCTAGTATATATTATTGCCTTACCCGCCCCTAATATCTTTTATTTTTGGTCGCGTCTGCCTACTTGTTTACTAATAACTTTTGACGAATGCCGCTTCTTCTCAATATATTGCTGGTGGTAATCGTCTGCCATATAAAATTCAGCAGCAGGTTTGATCTCGGTAGCAATATCTTTGTCGTATTTACCGGAAATTTGCAATTTTTGTTTGGATGCGCGAGCGGCTTTTTCTTGTTCCCAATTGTGATAAAAAATTACAGACCTGTACTGTTCGCCTCTATCGGGGCCTTGGCGATTGATTTGGGTTGGATCGTGACAGTTCCAGAATACATCTAGCAGTGTTTCGTAACTCACCTGCGATCGATCGTACTCTATCAGCACAGATTCAGCGTGACCAGTGACTCTGGCGCAAACATCTAGGTAGCAGGGATTCGGCCAGTGACCTCCTGTGTAGCCCGCAGCAGTCGAGACGACACCCGCAACGGCGCGAAACTTGTGTTCAACTCCCCAAAAACAACCGGCGGCAAATGTGGCTTTTTCCATTGTGTGACTCATCGTATTGGGATAAAACTTGGCACTAAATTATGCTTGACATATTCCCATTAGTGTGCATTCCCAAACCAATCGCGGTTGTACGTAGTTTAGCAAATATTGTCGTGCTTTTTCCAAGGGTTCTAAGGGCGATCGACTAATTCCCCCTGCCAAAAATTGCTGCCAGTAACAGTGTTGTAAATAATCGATTAACCACAACTGAGATTCAGTATCTAAAGTTTTATCAATTTCCTTGGCCAATTCCAAAGCAGACCGCAGGTTTTGAGGCAACTGTTTCACTTTTTGCAGTAAATCATCGGGTATTGATTGCAGTTGCTGCCAAATAGAAATTGCCTCCCCAGGACTGCCTTGAGCCATCCCCAGTACCTCGGAATGATCCAAAATCTCTGCGAATCCGGCTTGCTGCAAAACTTGTGCCATTGCTTCGGGATTCAGCCTAGAAAACTGGATTTTTTGGCAACGGGAAATCAAAGTGGGCAACAAAACTTCTACAGTCGGAGCAATTAAGATTAGCGCTGCTTTTCCAGGTTCTTCCAATGTTTTCAACAAGCCGTTAGCGGCTCCCTCGCCCATTGTTTCTGCTTGTTCCAAAACTACGACTGAACGCCCAGCTTCCAACGGCGGTCGGCTGAGAAATTCACCGATTTCTCGAACTTGTTCTAAGCGAATTTGTGGCGGTGCTTTCCGCTTTAAACCGGCTTCCTCTGCTTCCTTTGGCGACAGCCGTTTGCCTTGGTTCATGTAAGTTGGTTCTACCCAAAGTAAGTCTGGATGATTTCGCTGCCGCACGCGATTTTGCACGGAGGCTATTAATCGGGTTTCGGGAAGATTGGCTGAGAATAAAAGCTCGATGAAAGACTGAGCAGCTAAACTTTTGCCGATGCCGTTAGATCCGACAAATAAATAACCAGGAGCAATTCGGTTGCGCTCGACTGCTTGTGTTAGCAATTCTACTGGTCGCTCTTGTCCGATTAATGATGTGAAATAATCCATGTTTGGTCAGGAAGAAGGAAGAAGGAAGAAGGAAGAAGGAAGAAGGAAGAAGGAAGAAGGAAGAAGGAAGAAGGAAGAAGGAAGA
>NZ_JAUBPU010000154.1:0-1266 GCF_036700885.1 Microcoleus sp. S13_B4 | reverse complement strand
GAGTCTACAACGCAAAAAAGCCAGCATTTCTGCTGGCTTTGGAATAATGTGGCGGCGACCTACTCTCCCGGGTGTGACCCCAGTACCATCGGCGCTGCAGGGCTTAACTTCTCTGTTCGGGATGGGAAGAGGTGGGACCCCTGCGCTAGGCCGCCTAATTTGTAAGTATGCAGTGATCAGTGATCAGTAAACAGTTACCTGTCCTCAGAGCTGATAGCCTGCATCTAATATTTTTGTTCTTCGGTCTTCGGTCTTCCGACTTCCAGCCTTTTTAACATATCTGGTAGAGATTGTAACAACGGTAGCGTAAGCTTTTGGGCAATTAGTACTGCTCAGCTATGCCATTGCTGACTTTACACCTGCAGCCTATCAACCTCATCGTCTCTGAGGGCCCTATTTGGAAGTCTCATCTTGAGGGGAGTTTCGCACTTAGATGCTTTCAGCGCTTATCTCTTCCCGACGTAGCTACCCGGCAGTGCAGTTGGCACCACAACCGGTACACCAGCGGTCAGTCCAACCCGGTCCTCTCGTACTAAGGTCAGGTCCTCGCAAACTTCCCACGCCCGCAACAGATAGGGACCGAACTGTCTCACGACGTTCTGAACCCAGCTCGCGTGCCACTTTAATCGGCGAACAGCCGAACCCTTGGGACCTTCTCCAGCCCCAGGATGTGACGAGCCGACATCGAGGTGCCAAACCTCCCCGTCGATATGAGCTCTTGGGGGAGATCAGCCTGTTATCCCCAGCGTACCTTTTATCCTTTGAGCGACGGCCCTTCCATTCAGAACCGCCGGATCACTATACCCGTGTTTCCACCCTGCTCGGCTTGTCGGCCTTACAGTCAAGCTCCCTTATGCTATTGCACTCCTCGTACGGTTACCAAGCGTACTGAGGGAACCTTTGGAAGCCTCCGTTATCCTTTTGGAGGCGACCACCCCAGTCAAACTACCCACCAAGCAATGTCCCCCTTCAGGGGTTAGATACCAGACAAACAAAGGGTGGTATTTCAACAGTGACTCCACAGATCCTGGCGAACCCGCTTCATAGTCTCCCACCTATCCTACACATCATTTGTCCAGTACCAATGCTAAGCTGCAGTAAAGGTGCATGGGGTCTTTCCGTCCCGTTGCGGGTACGCGGCATCTTCACCGCGACTACAATTTCACCGAGCTCATGGTTGAGACAGCGCCCAGATCGTTACACCATTCGTGCAGGTCGGAACTTACCCGACAAGGAATTTCGCTACCTTAGGACCGTTATAGTTAC
>NZ_JAUBPU010000153.1:0-1272 GCF_036700885.1 Microcoleus sp. S13_B4 | reverse complement strand
CTGACGGGGTGACAACAAGAGTCAAAACATTGATAGAATGAAGGACATAGCCCTTAGACCCCTCTGAAAGAATGGTAGTTTATTACGCCTGATTCTCATTAATTCACTAATAATATCTTGACAAAATTCCATGCCAATTACCCAACATTGACCATATAATCCTATCCAAAAACTACTATGGCGACGTATTGAGCGCCCATATTCAGTTAACCTACCCACATATTTTTGGATTCCCATTGTCTTGATTTTTTGACCTTGCATCACTGCACAACTGTAGGCCATCGCTATTAATAATATCAAACTGCTTAAACGCTGATTATTAGCATGGCTTTTTTCTAAATTATAACCACCTGTTTTACAGTCTTTAAACATCGCCTCAATCCCACTCCGACTTTGAAAAATATTGATTGATTGCTTTAAATTGCCGACATTAGTCAAAAGATACCAACCTTCATCCTCCTGTTTTCCCCGATATTTACGTCGCCAATAACCCGCAATATCAAAAGTCCCAAATCCTTTTTGTTTTGTGAATTTTACATCTGATAAATAAAAGCTGGTTCCCGGTACTAAACCCATGTCAGCCAAGCGGATGTAATCCGAGTTCTCCTCTTGGATATAGCGCCCTTGTTTAACTCTAAAAATAAACTTTACTTGTCTTTGACAGAGCCAAGATGCGAGGTTGACGCTACCAAATTCCCGATCGCCCAACACGATAAGTTTATAATCTGATAGTAACTCTAAAACAGGAGTGATTAGAGCTTTTTGTTCACAAAGGTTACTACATCCTCTCTTGTCTAGCAGTCGCCAGTATAAGGGAATACTTCGTTTTTCCCAAATCACACTGACCATAAATACATTATGCGATCGCCACTGCGTTCTATCGATCGCGAGTTTCAAAGGTTGAGATTTGTTAAATTTAGCTTTTAAAATTTCTTTAACAAGTGGAAACCACAGGCTTTCTATGTTGAGGCAGTCTAATTTCAGAAATCTTTGCAGGCTACGCCTCCGACTTTCAAATTGAATCGGATAAGGCCAGAAAGAAGCCAGTAATTCAATACTAACTTGTCTGTGACTCTGTAACATATATACCAGAGCCTTCAGGGTCTGGTATTCTGCCGGTTTGAGTTGTTTTTCTAGATGGTTCTGGTAAAATTGAGGAAACATAATTATCTAGATGGGGACACTTAACAATTTCGACCCCATCTTTTTTTACCTCACTTTGGGCAAATCCGCTACTGGTGGGGCTTTTGACTCTTGTTGTCACCCCGTCAG
>NZ_JAUBPU010000152.1:0-1282 GCF_036700885.1 Microcoleus sp. S13_B4 | reverse complement strand
ATATTTTTGCCAACCTTCACAAGGATGCCATTATCTAGACTACATAGATGATATTTTTTGTCAATGCGTAAGTCCTATATCTCATTAATTTGGTTCCCATTAATTACTTATTGGTTAACCACTTATTGCCCCATTGGTACTCGTTTATCAATCGCAATCGACCGCAGTCAATGGGGGTGCATTAATCTCTTTATGGTTAGCCTGATATGTCCGCGAAGAGCAATTCCATTATACTGGTCACTGTTGCCCACATTAGGAAACAGTAGCTTCGAGTCACAAAGTACCAATCTACAGCAAGTTTTACCATTATTTTCAAAATATAAAGTCATCGTTTTAGGAGACCGTGAATTTTGTTCTGTTGATTTGGCAAACTGGCTTAAGGAAAAGGGTGTGTCTTTTTGCTTAAGACTGAAAAAGAATCTTTGTATCGAAACAGAACATTTAGTTTGGCAACGGTTGGATGAATTAGGGATAGTACCAGGAACTTCTTTGTATTTTCAAGGAAAAAAAGTGAGGAAAACTCGACCTGCTACCGGATTTGCTCTGGCTTGTAAGTGGAGAAGGAACTCGGGGAAATATCAAGTTAAAGAAGCTTGGTTTATTCTCACAGACGCTCATTGCGAGCAGCCATCAATGCTTATAAGCAGCGGATGGGCATTGAAGAAATGTTCCGAGACTGTAAAAAAGGAGGCTATGATATTGAAGGAACAAGCCTCAAAGGGAACCGACTAATTAACATGATTCTGCTCATGACACTTGCGTACAGTTCAGCAATATTTCAAGGCACTGAACTTAAGAAAAAGCAGGTACAAAAATATGTATCTCGTCGCACAGAACCCAAGAAAAAATATCGCAGACGCAGTACATTTGGTGTTGGATTAGATGGAGAAAAGTGGGTTAATTATCTAGAACAATATTCTTTAGAGGTGGAACAGTAAACGCAAGTTAACTCCTTCTAAACGCCGCTTTTATCAACAAGGTATGCGGGCCGCAACCCTTATACAGTCCATCTCCTAGACCTCTTTTTCACCCCCCCAGGCGGGCTGCAACCCTTATACACTCTATCTCGTAGACCTCTTTGTCACCCCCCCAGGGCCACTTAATCAGCAAAAACAACAAAGCCCCTCTCTGAAGCTCAGAAAGAGGCTGTGTAAGGTCTCATAGACTCCCAGGCATTGAGGTATTTTCGCTCGGCAGTGAGGGGGCAAATATATTTACCGGAGCATTTAACAAGCGATCTCGGGAGGGAATCCCAGTGGTTCCATTGCCTCTTTTGACAGTA
>NZ_JAUBPU010000151.1:0-1290 GCF_036700885.1 Microcoleus sp. S13_B4 | reverse complement strand
GGGAGTGTTCACTAAACTGTGTCAGTTTGGTTAAATCGATCTTCAAAGTAAGCAATTAGATCCTTTCTAATAGATGGCCATGCGAAGATGGTTCCGTTCCATTTTGTCTGAGCGTTCATGGTAGCCAGGTAAATCTGTTTTAAGATCGCATTTTCTGAGCTGAATGCACCTTTGGTTTTGGTGACTTTTCTGACCATACGATGGTAGCTTTCAATCGGGTTGGTCGTGTAGATCAGCCTTCTTAGCTGGGGAGGATATTTGTAGAAGTTAGTCAGTCTGTTCCAGTTTCGGTGCCAGGATTTGAAAACCACTTTGTATTTACTTCCCCAAGTTTCTTCAGCTTCCTGCAGGTAATACAGAGCCATCTTTTCATTATCTGCTTTGTAGATTTTCTTCAGATCCTTGACCATTGGCTTCATGTCTTTTTCACTGATGCATTTCATGGAATTGCGCATCTGATGAACCAGACAGAGCTGAACATCAGTCTTGGGAAAAACATCCTCTATCGCGTCGGCAAACCCGTTCAGGTTATCTATACAGGCAATCAGGATATCCTCAATACCCCGCTGCTTGAGTTCGTGGAGTACCTGACGCCAAAATTTGCTCGATTCATGATCTCCAAAATAGACTCCGACCACTTCCTTTTCACCACGGGTGGTTACTCCAAGAATAGAGTAAACCGCCTTGGTCCTTACTGCTCCGTCTTCTCTGACTTTGAAGTGCATCGCATCCAACCAGATCACCGGATACAAGCTCTCCAGAGGGCGATTCTGCCAAGCCAAGATCTGAGGAAAAATCCTGTCGGTAATCGCCGTCAGCGTCCCTTCTGAAACTTCTATCCCATACATCTCACCAACATGATCCTGGATGTCCCGATAACTCATGCCACGGCTGAACAGGGCAATAATCTGCTGGTCAATGTCCGAGCTGATCTTATGCTGCCGTTTCTCCACGATCTGGGGCTCGAAACTGGAATTGCGGTCCCTGGGAGCCAAAACTTCAAAGCCGCCCAACGAGCTTTGAAGTTTTTTGGCTCCATGCCCATTCCGCCTATTCTTGCCGGATTTTCGAGTTTCGTTCAGATGATCATCCAATTCACCCTCAAGCGCTGATTCAATGATCATCTTCAATAACGGAGTAAAAACACCGTCTTTACCTGCTAATGGCTTGCCTGACCGAAGTGCATCTCCGGCTTGCTTGGCAAATGCCTTGAAATCAAACTCTTCTTTGTCTTCTTTCATAGTCAAAATTTAATGGTTTAAATTTTGACACAGTTAATTGAACAGTCTC
>NZ_JAUBPU010000091.1:12118-16245 GCF_036700885.1 Microcoleus sp. S13_B4 | reverse complement strand
TTTTTTTCTCATTAACTATTTTTATCGATTTTATCATGATCTTGCCTCTGTCTCACATTTATTTGAAATGACTATATCTACTCGGATTTACGCAACCCAAGATTTGAGGCGCTACAGATTTGTTGTAAGGTGCTTGTGGCGCACCCTACAGATTCGTTGTAAGGCGCGCGGTACACACCTTGATTTCTTAGTCTCAAGCCAGAGGGACGAAAGTTTTTGTAGGATCGATTGCAATCCCCGAGTCTTATCGAGGGGTTTTTACAATTGTTTGGATGCCAAAGTGGCCAAAGACTCGCCCGCAACCCGGCAAATCCGCCAGTCGGGCATCACATCAGCACCGATACCCTTGTAAAATCCGATCGCCAATTCATTCCAATCCAAAACGCTCCATTCCAAACGCCCGCAGCCCCTTTCTACTGTCAACTGCGCTAAATAAACTATCAAAGACTTGCCAATTCCCCGCCCTCGAAACTCAGGCACCACAAACAAATCTTCCAAATAAATTCCCGGCTGAGTCAAAAAAGTAGAATAATTGTAAAAAAACAGCGCCCAGCCCACAACTTGACCCTCGCACTCGGCTAAAATCGCTTCAGCAAAAGGTCTATCGCCAAACAAATGACGCTCCAACTCAACGGCATTGCCAGTAACGGCATGAGATAATTTTTCGTACTCAGCTAAAGCTTTAATCAAATCAAACAGCACCGGCACGTCGGCGCGGGTAGCTGGACGCAAAATTACCTCAGAAGACATAAATAAGTAAGTAGTACGCGACAATCAACAATTAAAAATACCACATCAAGACATTTTTAATTTGTAATCTTTAATTAACTTTTTTCCATTGAATCAGCATATATACGGCGGCCTCGGAGTGTCCCCCACAATAATTTTAAAGTTTTTCAAAAGGCTAAATCTATTTTTTTTAGCTTATTTCAACCAGCCCTTCAATCTTTCCGTCACTTGAGGGCGGCGCAGCTTTCGCATTGCCTTATTTTGAATTTGACGGACTCGTTCGCGGGACAAATTGAACAAACTGCTGACCTCTTCTAAAGTGTAAGGTTCGCCGGTCAGCAAACCGTAACGCATAGCAACAATCTCTTTTTCCCGCTCAGTCAAAATACTGTCCAACACCTCCAAAATATCTTGGCGCATCATCATCTCATTCATCTGAGATTCGGGAGATTGCGTCGCGTTATCTTCGAGAACATCCAAAAGTTCCGAACTTTCTTCTGAGCCGATGCGGTGGTTGAGAGACAAAGATTGCCGACGTACTTGCTGGAGGTAGCGAAGCTGTTCGCAAGAAACTTGCATTTCTCTAGCAAGTTCAGTTTCACTGGGATTGCGTTGAAGAGAACGCTTCAAATCGCGATAAACTTTTTTGAGTTTATTTAACTGTTCGACAATGTGAACAGGCAAGCGAATCGTCCGCCCTTGATTGGCAATTGTCCGGGTAATTCCTTGGCGAATCCACCAATAGGCATAAGTAGAAAACTTGTAACCCTTCTCCGGATCGAACTTTTCGGCTGCCCGATTCAAACCCAAAGCTCCTTCCTGAATTAAATCGAGAAAAGGCACGCCCCGATTAAGATACCGTTTGGCAATCGAAACCACCAAGCGCAAATTCGAGCTGATCATTTTCCGTTTCGCCGACTGACACTGGTGGCGAAGCTGTTGCAGTTGAGTTTCGCTTATCCCCAAAGCCGCTGCGAGTTCAGCTTTTGTCGGCACTCTGTCCAATTCCTGCCGCAAACGCTGTTCTAGTTCATCCAGGGCTACCAATTCTTGAACGCGACGCGCCAACTCTACTTCTTCGCCTGCTGTCAGTAGAGGATACCGAGCCATTTCCTTGAACAAAGCTCCCACTGGATCGTCGGCAGACCAGTTGTTGTATGCTGACGATCGAGTTACCGTCGGACGATCGATCTCGGTGTCTTCATCTTCTGCGATCGCGAATGAGGCTTCGGGTGCCACCGCAAAACTGCCTAGGTCAGATTCTGCCATATCGTGCTTGGTGTCGGTGGAAGGATTTGAAAAGTCTGCCTTCACTTTAGCGAATTTAACCGGAAATTTCCGAAATCCATCTAGAAGCTGGTGAGTGATTTTAGTGGCTGATATCTATTCGCCCCACTTTTAGTATCTGTTGGCCCCCATTTTAGGTCTTTCTATTGAGTTCGAGCCAGTAAAGGAGCTGCCTGCAATAATTGCTGAGTGTAAGGGTGCTGCGGATCAGTAAAAATATCCCTAGTCTTGCCGATTTCAACAATTTTTCCAGCATTCATTACCGCAATACGATCGCAAAAAAATCTCGCCACCCACAAATCGTGCGTAATAAACAGATAAGTCAAATTAAATTCCTGCTTCAACTCCAACATCAGCTCTAAAACTTGAGTCTGCACGCTGGCATCCAGCATACTCACAGGTTCGTCGCAAATTATCAGTTGCGGCCGAGTAATCAAAGCGCGGGCGATCGAAACTCGCTGCTGTTGTCCTCCTGACAATTCCCCTGGATAGCGACGAAAGAAATCCTCCCCTGGACTTAAACCCACCCGCTCTAACATTTGGATTACTTGTTTTTTAGCTTCGCTGCCATTAGCTAATTTGTGAATAAACAAAGGGTCAGCAATACTTTGCCCGACAGTCATCATCGGATTCAGGCAAGCGTGGGGGTCTTGAAAGATCATTTGCATTTCGCGGCGGTGCTTCCTCACAGCATCGCGGTTCAGGGCAGTTATATCTATTCCTTGAAATTCAACTTTGCCACCAGTCGCGGTAATTAGCTGCAAAATCGTGCGTGACAAGGTACTTTTCCCGCAGCCGGACTCCCCCACCAGCCCTAGGATTTCTCCCCGTTGTAGCTCTAAACTAACGCCGTCTACGGCTTTAATTACCTGGCGATTCCTGGAAAACAACTGATCTAATAAATTGCTTTCTAAACTGTAGTGTTGCTGCAAATTCGTTACGGTCAAAAGAGGCGAATTTGTTAAGTTTGCAGTAACGACTTCAGTCCTGATTTCCTCGAATGCTAACCCTTTGTCAGAATCGGCTTGAATGTGCAAAGCTGCTTTGAGGAGCGATCGAGTATATTCGTGCTGCGGCTTTTCAAAAACGTTTTGCACCGGCCCTGTTTCTACGACTTTACCGCCGTACATCACCGCAATGCGATCGCAATACTCAGCCACCATCGCCAAATCGTGAGAAATCAACAAAATAGCCGTTCCCCGTTCCTCACAAAGTCTGGTTAATTCCTGCAAAATCTGAGCGGCGACAGTTACGTCCAAACTTGTAGTCGGTTCGTCGGCCACAATTAATTTGGGATCGAGCAAAAGAGCCAAAGCAATTGCTACTCTTTGCCGCATTCCGCCGCTAAATTCGTGGGGAAATTGCGACCAGCGAGACGCGGGAATTTTCACAGCTTCCAGAGTTTCGATCGCCCGTTTCTTAGCTTGCTTGCGATCCAAATTCGGTCTGTGAGCTTGCAAAGTCTCGATGCAATGTTCTCCTACAGTCATCAAAGGATCGAGACGAGTCATCGGATCTTGAAAAATCAATGCTACAGCTTCGCCCCGAAACCGTCTCAGCCGCGAAGCATTCATATCAAATACCGACTCTCCAGCAAAACTAACTCGCCCCTCAATCAGCGTTGAATCCGGCAGCAACCGCATCGCCGCCCTTCCCAAAGTTGACTTACCGCACCCAGACTCCCCAACTAATCCGAGCTTTTCCCCCGGTTTCAGCGTCAGGGAAACCCCGTCAACGGCCCAACCGGATTGGCCCCGCCGCTGAGGATAAGCTACTCGCAGATTGTCAACGGAAAATAGAGAAGAGTCATTAGTCATTAGTCATTAGTCCTTAGTCTGTTGTCTGTTGTCTGTTGTCTGTTGACTGTTAACTGTTGTCTGTTGTCTGTTGACTGCTAACTGTTAACTGTTGTCTGTTGTCTGTTAACTGTTGACTGTTGACTGTTAACTGTTAACTGTTGTCTGTTGTCTGTTGTTATTTATTATTTATCAATATATACGGGCGGTTAGTTGTTAGTTATTAGTATTTTTCATGACTGATTAGTTATTGGCAAGAGACCGATAGGCTGTTTGTAAATACCAATATAAGTTGCTGCTACAAACAAAGATTTT
>NZ_JAUBPU010000091.1:0-12018 GCF_036700885.1 Microcoleus sp. S13_B4 | reverse complement strand
ATTACTACATCATTAACCGACCAACCGCTTACTAACAACAGTCAACCGTCAACCGTTAACAGTCAACCGTCAACAGTTTGTAAATACCAATAGAAATTGCTACAAACAAAGATTTTATTACTACATCATTAACCGACCAACCGCTTACTAACAACAGTCAACCGTCAACCGTTAACAGTCAACCGTCAACAGTCAACTGACTAAATTTCCCTTCGCTTCAGCTCAGCTCTCCGCAGTATGTAAGTAGCGGCACAGTCTGCGTGAGGATGGTCTGCTAAAACTTCCGCGAGTTCCAACACATATCCGGCGATATCCGGCCCCAGCTTCTCAGTCAGCACTTGACGTTCCCGAGAGGCGAGTTCTTGCACGCGGGCCTTAGCTTGCCAATTCGGAGAAAACATCTTGTCAATCTCGGTGTGGAATCCCAGACTTTCGAGAATGTCCCACTCGCCGTTATCGCACCAAATCCCACCGCACAACATACAGCGCTCTATGTAAAAGGGCACTCTGCTGAAAGGAACTTTCGCCCGCGACAGATAGTGACCGTCTTCGGGACACAGGGCTGCTTTGCTGTCGTAGACAGACGGCGTGAATTCTATGCCGAGAGTCCCTGTCGCATCAGGCTTCTCGGATTTGTTGTACCACTGGCTCTGCTCTTTTTGCCAAGCTTCGTATTCTCTGCCTGGAATCCAGATACCGTAACAGTTGGGACACCACTGCACCGACATACGGCCGGCTAAGGTACCACCTTCTAAATTGGGATGTTTACATTTTGGACATTCCACCGCTTTATTTCTCCTTGCCTTATTAATTCCCTGTTAATTCAATTATTAATTCTGTATCTGGGCGGGCCCTGAAGAACCAGAATTTTTTTGCAGCAGCGCGCCACAGTAGCCAATTAGCGTGTTAAGCCGCGCGATCGCCGCAGTTTGCCTCGCCTTTGCTGTCGCTGGCTGGCGCGACGCTTGCAAAAACGTGACATCTGTCCCCAGTAACCGCAGTTGCTTGTGAATTTCCGTCAAATACGACTGCTCTGGGGGTGTTTCTGAGGCGTCTAAGTCATCGCTTTCGGCTCTCATAATTTGGTTTCCGAAAAATTGTTGCACTTTTCTGTATTCGATCGCCAGCGCGGCCCGATCCAGATTATCCTGTGCAGCAGTTCTTTGTAGTTGTTCTAGTGCTTGCTGTAATTCTTGGTAGCACTGGCGACGGTCTTCGGACAATATCATGATTTTGTAAACATATTTGTATTTATAATCAAAGTAGATACTTACTTAAGTTTGCTCATATGGAGGGAAGCCGTGCGTTTTTGGAGCAATTCCCTGTTTTTTGAGAACTTTTTTTGATTTCCTGCCCTGACTCTACCCTTCTGGCTGCTGCTTTTAGTTTAGCGTTGCCAGTAAATGCCGATCCCCCGCAACCTCAACTGCTACCGCCAAAATATGCTTATTTTACCCGATTTTCCCCGATCGACAGACTGCGGCGGCTGCAGTGGTGTCACTATATTTTCCTACCTACGAGGGGGGGCGACTCGGGATTACATAGGTATAGTTTGGGAAAAATCCACTATTTTTTTGAATTGCAAATTGTGGCATTCAATTAGTTTAGTATAGCTAAACACATAATTTCCGCGATTCAACCGGAAACCGGCTTTTAACCATTTGTATTTCTAAGTTTTAAAGGTGTACCCCATGAACGCGAACACTCTGACTCCCTCTCCTTCGATCGATCCTGCTGTAGTTCCCGATTGGCTGCAAGAATGCCTAAATACTCGATCGGAGCCTGATGGGGGCTCTAACCCGAATTGCTCGACGGACGATAGCTTAATTTGTCGGGCCTTTGAATTTGCCCGCGACTTGCACGAAGGACAATACCGCAAATCTGGAGAACCTTACATTTGCCATCCGGTAGCTGTCGCTGGAATACTCCGGTATATGGGCGGCAACAACGTCATGATTGCCGCCGGCTTCCTCCACGACATTGTTGAAGATACAGATATTACTCTCGAAGAAATAGAACAGCGGTTCGGCGCGGAAGTGCGACAGTTGGTTGAAGGTGTCACCAAGCTTTCTAAGTTTAATTTTTCCAGCAAAACAGAGCGCCTCGCTGAAAATTTCCGCCGAATGTTCCTAGCAATGGCTAAAGATATTCGCGTTATTGTCGTCAAACTCGCAGATCGGCTGCACAACATGAGGACTTTGGAGCATTTGTCCGAAGAAAAGCAGCGCAGTATTGCCCTAGAAACCCGAGATATTTTTGCTCCCCTAGCAAACCGTTTGGGTATCGGCCGCTTTAAGTGGGAATTGGAAGATTTAGCCTTTAAATACCTGGAACCCGAAGCTTACCGCGAAATTCAGGAATTGGTGGCCGAGAAGCGAGCCGATCGAGAAACTCAACTCGCAGAAGTCACAGATTGTTTGCGAGAAAGGCTTGACAATTTAGGCATTAAATGCTATGAAGTTAGCGGCCGTCCCAAACATTTGTACGGGATTTATGGGAAGATGCAGCGCCGGCAAAAAGGGTTTAACCAAGTGTACGATATTGCTGCGGTGCGGATCATAGTAGAAAGCAATGATGACTGTTATCGGGCTTTGGCGATCGTCCACGATTCTTTCCGCCCGATTCCCGGCCGCTTTAAAGATTATATCGGTTTACCAAAAGCGAATCGCTATCAATCTTTACACACCGGAGTAATCGGAACCAGCGGCCGCCCCATCGAAGTGCAAATTCGCACCGTAGCAATGCACCACATTGCAGAATACGGCATTGCCGCCCACTGGAAATACAAAGAAACTGGCGGTTCTAACACAACAGTCACCGGCGACGACGAAAAATTTACTTGGCTGCGACAACTCCTAGAATGGCAAAGCGACCTCAAAGACGATCGCGAATATTTACAAAGCATTAAGGACAACTTATTCGACGAAGATATTTACGTTTTTACTCCTAACGGAGACGTGATTGCTCTCAATAGCGGTTCAACTCCCGTAGATTTTGCTTACCGCATTCACACAGAAATTGGCAATCGCTGCACCGGTGCCAGAGTAAACGGGCGAATGGTAACACTAGACAAGGTTTTAAAGAACGGCGATATTGTAGAAATCTTGACCCAAAAAAATGGTCATCCAAGTTCCGACTGGCTGAATTTTGTCAAGACAAACGGAGCGAAAAACAGAATTCGCCAGTGGTTGAAGCGATCGCACCGAGATGAAAATCTTGCTCGCGGGCGGGAATTGCTGGAAAAAGAATTAGGTAAAAACGGCTTAGAATCTTTGCTAAAATCTGAACCCATGCAGTCTGTGGCTCAGCGCTGCAACTACCACAGCGTCGAAGATTTAATCGCCGGCTTGGGGTACGGCGAAGTGACTCTAAATCTCGTAGTAAATCGACTGCGAGATTTAGTAAAATTGCAGCAAAAAATTGAAGCTGCTCCCGCAGGAGGACAGGAATTGCCCCAGCTAATACCTGCATCGACGGCACCGAAACCAGTACCGAGTTCGTCTCCGAGCAAATCGCCGATCGCAGGTGTAGAGGGATTGCTCTACCATTTATCCGGCTGTTGTTGTCCGATTCCTGGGGAAGCAATTATTGGAGTTGTGACTCGCACTCGCGGAATTTCGATTCATCGGCAAGGGTGTTCCAATGTTGAGAGCGTACCGGGCGATCGGTTAGTTCCTGTGAGTTGGAATTCGAGCGATCGCAATGCTAGCCGTCCGAATACTTATGCAGTCAACATTCAAATTGAGGCTCTCGATCGAGTAGGAGTTCTTAACGATGTATTGTCGCATTTAAAGGACAACAAAGTCAACGTCCGCAGCGCTCAAGTAAAAACCTATCCCGGTTTGCCCGCATTAATTGACTTGTGCATGGATATTGAGGATAAGGAACAGTTCGAGCGGACTTGTATGCAAATTAAAAAGATGAGCGATATTTTGAATTTGCGGCGGCTGAGTCAAGTGAGTTAGGAGTGCAGTCTAATATCAAATCCGGTTGCATCGGAATGATATAGAGGACACGGCAATGCCGTGTCCCTACCGAAAATAATATTGTAGGGACACGGCATTGCCGTGTCCTAATTTTGGCTAATAATTCCGATGCTAGCGGAAACGATATAACTGTATTGTAGGGTGCGCGCGCGGCGCACCTTACCATGCGCTAACAAAAGGTTAATCCCATGAAATTTGAATTTTTTTCAGAGGTAGCATTGCGCGAAGACATTCCCAAATACAATCTACAAAAAGGTGCTACAGCAACTATTGTTGAGCATTACCCGATGCCTGAAGGTGAAGAAGACAGTTATAGCTTAGAGGGTTTCAATGTCGAAGCAATTACGGTTGAAGTTGCAGAGTCGCAAATAGAAGCAATAAAAGCTGCTGTTTTGCAACGAAAGAAAAGTAGGCTGACGGGAGAATATACTAAAATTTAAACCGTTTATTTCGCCGGAGTTACGGGCTTTGACTCGCCCAGCTTTTGCTGCAAAAACTCCTGGGCTACTTCTCCAGCTTCCTGCTGTTTCTTATCAACTTGATAGTTGAGTTGACGCATATCTTTTTCAGAGATTTTGCCGCCCAATTCTGCGAGGACTGGACGCAATTCCGGGTATTTTTCCAAAATTTGTGATCGCACAACCGGAACTGCTTCGTAGGGCGGGAAATAGTTCTTGTCATCTTTGAGAACTACTAAACCTAAACTTTGAATCAAACCGTCCGTCGTATTACCAGCAATCACATCTACTTCTTTTTGTTGCAGCGCTTGATAAAGCAATCCTAACAGCAACTCCTTCGGTTCTTCTCGAAACTTAATCCCGTAAGTTTTAGCTAATCCGGGAAATCCATCTTCTCTCTCCTTAAATTCTGGGCCGAAAGCAGCCCGGAGGTTAGGTGCAGCTTTCCCAAGTTGCGAGAGAGTTTGTAAATTGAGTTTTTTGGCATCGTCTCCCCGGACAATAATCGCAAAACTGTTATTAAATCCCAGTGGTTCCGTCCATTCTGCTTTAAACTGTTTGGGATATTCTTGTTTGAGGTAATCGAGGACTTTTTTGGGGTCAGAAATCGGCTTTTGTTTGAGCAGGTTGGCGTAAGCAGTGCCCGTGTATTCGACATACAAGTCGATTTTACCTGTTATTAGAGATTGATGGCAAAGCGAGCCGCCGAGATTCAGTTCTCGTTCTACTTTGATATCTGTTTTAGCTTCGATATGGCGTGCTAAAATTTCTGCGAGGATGACTTGTTCGGTAAAGTCTTTCGAGCAGATGACAACTTGCTTTTGGGGCTTAGAGGTACATCCTGCTACTGCAAGCAAGCAAAGCAGCCAGCAGGAATAGAAAAAAAAATCGTTTTTAGAGATTTTCATGACTTAACTCACATTAAAATCTACACTTAATACCTTATAAGTTATAGCATAAAGCCAATATCCCCGACTTATTGAAGAAGTCGGGAATCTAACACCGATCGCACTTTACCCAAGTTCCGTTTTCCTGTTGTAACATTTATTGATAGACATGGAGGAATAAATATGGTAATCAGAGTCAGCGATATTATCCAGCGGCAGCGGCAATTTTTTGCTACTGGGAAAACTAAGGATGTGGATTTTCGGATCGAACAACTGAAAAACCTCAAAAGTGCGATCGTTTCCAATCAATCACGGATTGTGGATGCTGTCAAGGCTGATTTGAACAGGCCGGAGTACGAGGCTTATTTTGAAATTGCTGCGATCGCAGAAGTTAATTATGCCATCAAAAATGTTAAATCGTGGGCAAAGCCGAAAAAAGTGCCTACTTCGATCGATCAATTCCCAGCATCGGCCCGCATTTACCCAGAACCTTTGGGCGTAGTTTTAATCATCGGGCCTTGGAATTACCCATTTCAGCTAATGATATCACCCTTGGTCGGGGCGATCGCCGCCGGCAATTGCGCCATCCTCAAACCTTCAGAAATCGCCTCGCACACGTCGGCAGTTGTCGCCGACATGATTACCAAAACCTTCGATCCCGCTTATGTAGCAGCCGTCGAAGGAGGAGTCGAAATCAGCCAACAATTATTAGCCGAAAAATTCGACCACATCTTCTTTACAGGCGGCACAAAAATCGGTAAAATAGTCATGGAAGCCGCCGCCAAACACCTGACACCTGTCACATTAGAATTAGGCGGCAAAACTCCTTGCATTGTAGACTCAGATATTCAAGTTGAATACACTGCTAAACGCATTGCGTGGGGCAAATTCATCAATGCCGGTCAAACTTGTATCGCTCCAGATTACCTGTTAGTTGATAAAAAAGTTAAACCCCATTTGATGCAGGCAATTAAAACAGCAATTCACGGATTTTACGGCGACGATCCGCAGAAAAGTCCCGACTATTCTCGAATTATCAATCAGCATCATTTAGGACGTTTGGCAGAGTTTATCAAAGACGGAGAAATTGTCGTCGGCGGTCAAACAAACCCGGAAGATAAATATATTGCACCGACGGTTATCGACAAAGTTTCCTGGGATGCGCCTGTGATGAAGGATGAGATTTTTGGGCCCATTTTGCCAGTTTTGGAGTATGATGATTTCGGGGAGGCGATCGCCCAAATCAACGCCCGTCCCAAACCCCTAGCTTTGTATTTGTTCTCGAAGGATAAAGAGAAACAAGAGCGAGTTTTGCGGGAAACTTCTTCAGGCGGAGTTTGCATAAACGACACCGTTATGCAAGTCGGAGTAACAAGTTTACCTTTTGGCGGAGTGGGCGACAGCGGCATCGGCACCTATCACGGCAAAGCAAGTTTTGACACCTTTTCGCATCAAAAAAGCGTGCTGCAAAAGTCATTTTTACTTGACTTAAAATGGCGCTACGCTCCCTATCTAGGTAAGTTGGATTTGATTAAGAAAATTATCGGTTGAGTGATCGCACTTGCAGGGGCGGGTTCGCCAACGTTTACAATATCAGCAAGATAGCCCAATCAACCCGCCCTTCCTGATATTATCGGTTAAGCGATTCCACGGTGAACGATTATTTCCATAAATTTTAAATGATTGCTCATCTGTTTTTGGAACGATTTCCATCACACTCTCTACGTCACTCCTAAATAACAGTTGCCCCATCCAAAATAATTCACATGAGAAATGTCTATAATATCTTTTAGAATGCGATCACGAACAAGCAATTTATGGAACCTTTAGCAAAAGAACGCTGTGCCGCCTGCCGCCCAAACTCTCCCCGCGTCACAGCTTACGAAATTGTCCAGCTAAAACCTCAAATTCCCGACTGGAATTTCATCGAAAAAAATGGCGTTCCCCAAATAGAACGCACCTACGAATTCCCGGATTTCAAAAGTGCGATCGCCTTTACAAACAGCGTCGGCGAAGCAGCAGAAACCGAAGGACATCACCCCGCACTGTTAACCGAGTGGGGAAAAGTTACCGTTACTTGGTGGACTCACGAGATTTCTGGACTGCACCGGAATGATTTTATTATGGCTGCGAAAACAGATGCGATCGCCAATCAATTCCCAAAATAAAATCAGACTTATAGCCCGATCGTAGTCTAAGAAAGCACCGCCCTGGGCACTGGGGAATGCGGTTGATTGGCATTATTCAACAACTCCAGATTCAGTCGGTAGCCGACATTCCGTACAGTTTGAATCAGGCTCGGCTGTCGCGGGTCGATTTCGATTTTTTTACGCAGAGAGAGTACGTGAGTGTCGATCGTCCGGGGGTTATCAATCGCATCGGGCCACGCCCTCCGCAGCAAATCCGAGCGCGACAGCGGCACTCCTCCAGCTTGAGCTAGCACGTACAGCAGGCTAAATTCCTGGGGAGTCAGCTCAATATGTTCCTCATACAACCTGACTCGGCGCTGCACCAAATCAATTTTCAGCAGCCCGCACTCCAGCGTCGCCGGCGGTACCATCGTGCGGTTGCGGCGCATCAGAGCTTCCACCCTCGCCATAAACTCTTGCATCCCAAAGGGTTTAGTCAGGTAATCGTCTGCCCCCGCCTTCAAACCTTCAACAATATCCGATTCCGAATTCCGCGCTGACAGCATTAAAATCAGCGACTGCTGCTGCTGTTGCAGCCAGTTGCAAAATTCCAAACCGTCCCCATCCGGCAATTGGGCATCCAGAATGACTAGGGTTGGCTGGCGGCTGAAAAATATTTCCCTAGCGTGACTGATATCCGCTGACTGGTGCACCCAGTGACCGACTTGCTGTAGATGCCAGCCCAAGAGCGATCGCAGGTGCGGATTCCCTTCAACAATTGAAATACTTGCAGATTCCACAGAGGCGAGCTTCCCATATCACTAATTGCTACAAGGTTAACAGAGCTTTTGTCAAGCTTTTGTAACCATCGCTACTCAAGCATGAGCTGGATTTAAAGCAGCGGACATACCTCGGCTAGGAATTTTAAATATTGGGTTAATTTGGCAGGGTCAGCCTGCAGAAAGGTTAAATCATTCTGGCGATGAGCTTACAATGAAAATAAGACAGTGTAAAGCCGATCGACCCCATGCCCCAACCGCCTGCCCAAAGCGATCCCCCCGACCCAGCCCCCACTCCCAGGAGGTTGACAAATCGCGCAAGTGAAACTAGAATTCCTCCAACCGTTCGCTCGGTAGCCGGAACACTCAGACACTTTAACCGCAAAATTCAGCAACATCCCGACTCCATTAAACGCACAGCGAATTATCTAGGTGCGCGCAAAAAGTCGAGCAACTGCATTGCAACGAGTGAAATTTTTTATGGAGGGTAGCCTGTTGAGCAGGGTAAAAACTTTTATTTAGAAATAGCCTCAAGCTGAGCCACTCAGCATCAATCGAGGCCGTTCCTAAATCCCGCCGTCATTATACACCACAAAGGATTTCAATCTCACACTATGCTACAAGACACCCAAACAATCCGGCACTACCAAAAACTCACCGACGCCCTCGTCGAAATGTGGAATAGAGGTTATCGCTTCGATGACCTGCGGCTTTACTTAGACGGCTATTTAGCAGCCCTGCGGCATTCCAACGGTCTGGAACCCTATTTGATTCACAGACTAGAGGAAGAAGCAGCGCGTTACATTCACGACCCCTCCAATTTTGCAATGCCACAGACACAAACTGAAGCAGACTACTATTAAATAGCAAATTCGGTTTGATAAACCCTTGATGATTTGGGAATTGGGAATTGGGAATTGGGAATTGGGAATTGGGCATTGGGAATTGGGAATTGTAACGGGTTCCTTGGCTCTGCCTGGGAACCGATGTCCAGAGGCTCGGCCTCGCTTTCGGAGCCTAAAAATTGGATGCCGAGCCGACCGCATTGCCTTCCCCGGCTCTGGCTGGACACAAGTAATTAAGTAAATTAACTTAATTCAACGTAAAACCCGATTGCTGTTATATCCCCGACTTCTTTAAGAGGTCGGGGATATGTTTGTTCTGTCTAATTTAAGAAGCCAAAGCCACTTCTACAACTTCTTGCAATTCGCCCTTTTGATACATCTCGATCATAATATCCGAGCCGCCAATAAACTCGCCGTTGATATAAACTTGGGGAATTGTCGGCCAGTTGGAATACTCTTTAACGCCTTGACGAATTTCCTGGTCGGCCAAAACATCAACAGTTTCGTAAGGCACTCCCAAAGTATTGAGAATTTGCACCACAGTATTAGAAAAACCGCACTGGGGCATTAACTTATTGCCCTTCATAAACACCATGATTTTGTTTTGCTTAACCAACTCGTCAATTCTTTCATGTGCTGCTGTAGTCATGGTAGATCCTAATATTGTTTGAAAATTTTTCAACGTTGACTGACGCAGAAACCGCGTTTTTTACGAAAATCTTTCGTTACAGCCATAGATTCCGGTAAAAAAACCGGGTTTTTGTGGTTTTTGTGCGTAAGCGGAGCAGTTGTCTCTCAAGCAACTATTGACACCAGCACAAACTTGTGATATCCACTTGCAACTCAACAATTAAGCAACTTGACTTTTGGCTTCCCATTCTGCGGGAGTTAAGGTTTCCAAGCCCAAAGCGTGGATGGCTTCATTAGCCATTGCCTGTTTGAGAGCGCCGTAGACCAGTTGGTGCTGCTGTACTCGGCTTTTTCCTTCAAAGGCGGCAGAGACTACTCTCGCCTGGTAGTGGTCGCCCCCACCGGTCAAATCGTCAACTTGTATTTTAGCGTCGGGCAAGCCTGCCTTAATCATTTCTGCTACTTGAGACGGTGTAACCATTGGTTTCTCTGATAAACGGCTGTAATTTAGGTTTTAGTGGAACTATTTTTTCGATGAACTCGGTTGAGCGCTGGCAGGCCGGGGAAAGGGCGAATCCACAAAACCCAATTCCAGTAACTGCTGGTAAGCTTTCTTGCCCAAGTCGCGAGTTGGCTGCTGCGATCGAATAATCTGAATTAACAGGGGAACAGCCAGTTCCGGTTTATTTTGTGCCCGGTGTACCAACGCCAGCCGGTAGGTAGCTTCGTCGCGCATTTGGGCTGTTTCTACAGCTTTGGTGCGGTGGCTTTCTGCCAAGCGGATGTCAATTCCGGCAAAACTGCTCCCCAGTTGTTGGTAGAAGTTCGACAGTTGATTGAAAATTTGGCGAGATTCTTGCAGCTTTTGAGTAGCGAGTGCGTAATTCTGATTGGAAATAGCACTGCTGGCTTCTGTCATCAAACGCTGGCCTCCTTGGACGCTCAGCAGGCTGCTGTCTTGCGTCATAGGGCGGAGATTGTTGGGGTCTGTGGGGTCGTCCGCCGGTTCGACTTGCCGTTGGTTCTCTGGCCCAGAGGGTTGTTGTGCTTGGACTTGGATCGGTTGCAACAGGGTAAAAGCTGCGATCGCCCCGATCGTAATCCGGGCAGTGGAGCGAAGCCAGCAAACAGTTCCAGAGTATACCATGAAATTACTTTGCGCCTCAGCGCTTTAATAAAATATTTAGCTTGAGCCGATCTTACCATTGGCGATCGCAACCGGCTAAGTGTAAACCAAATTTGTTGAAATGTCAAAGGGTTCGCGATCGCGCAAAAGGCTCTTGAGGAAAAATTCAAGTACAGACTTGACGGGCAGTTCTCAAAATGAGAATATGGAATGGTAGTTGAGAAACGATCTATGAGACTGATTTCTAAGAAAAATCTTCTGAGTGCGATCGAACCCTACCCGGATGCCCAGAGTGCGATCGAATCCTGGTACCAGCTAATCCAAGACAACGATTGGCAATCCCTAGAAGATGTGCGAAACGGATATTCGCGATCGGTCGATCAAGTCGGTGGATATACCATCTTTAATATTAAAGGCAATCAGTATCGATTAATTGTACAAGTTAAATACAAAAGCAAAATTATATATTTTAAGCAGTTCTTAACTCATGCCGACTATAGCAAAATTAACTGGGATAATGAAGATGAAGTCAAAATAAAAATCAGTTAAATTCTACCTAAGCATATCGGGAATCAATACAGATTAGCCGAGAAATTTAACAAACCAAAAACATTCACACCCATCGTCAAAAGCATGAGATCGAGAAACAAACCCCCACCTTCTACTTTAGAACTATGTCTAATTAAACAAGGGAATGAACCATGAATATAACAATTGAGAAAACAGCTTACGGTCAACTGCTGGCGAAATCGCAGCCTAAGCTCATCCTGAACGAAGAAGATTACGATATTGCCCTCGCAGAAGTAGAATCTCTGATGTCTCAGGAAGAATTAACATTAGAAGAAGAAACTTTACTAAGCCTCTGGGCTCTGTTGATCGAAGAATACGAAGCCAAGTATTACCCAATCCCAGAAGCGACTCCCCAGGATGTTCTATTGCATCTCATGGAAGTTCGCGAACTCAAACAAGCCGATTTAGTGGGCGTGATTGGTTCTAAAGGAGTAGTCTCTGAGGTGGTTAATGGGAAACGGGCGATTAGCAAGGCGCAAGCTAAGGCGCTGGGAGAATTTTTTAATGTTAATCCTAGCGTGTTTATTTGACGAGTAATCCAAGAAATAAATGATCCAAAATGCTGGGATACTGGAGAAATAATCAGCGTGCCATCTGTTCTATGTTTC
>NZ_JAUBPU010000150.1:0-1318 GCF_036700885.1 Microcoleus sp. S13_B4 | reverse complement strand
AGAGTGTTGCAAGAAATAAATGATCCAAAATCAAGCCGAGTTACAAAAGATTTCAACAAACCATTTTTTCAAGTTTGGTAAACGCTGAATTTTCTTTTCAACTTCCGCCATTGCCTCTTCAGTCAACTTGACTCCTGTATGGTAAACCCTATCAATCAAAGTAACCGTAGGATTTTTGCCCTTAAAAGTTAGAGTCGAAGCAAACTTGAGTACGGTATCAACACTCTCTAGCAGGCTACCACTCCAATGTTGTTCGAGCCACCCAAAAGCTCTTTCAATAGGGTTGTATTTGCTGTGGTAAGGTGGATAGTAAGCTAATTGGATTGTAAGTTGGAACTTGTAGGCAAATTCAAGAATACGAAACATAAATTGAGTTCGCCGAGAGCTATTGTCGGGTCCATTATCTTGGTTAATAACTATTTTATGGATGTGAGAGAAGCGCTCTGTCACTGCCAACCACCAATTTTCAATTAGGTCAACAATACAATCAGCAGTCACTTTGGACTGAACGAAGAATAAAAATAGTTCACCTTCTTGAGGCAAGAAAATGCCGTAGGGAGTTAAAGTTGAACAATCTGAAAAGTCATGATCCAATGCAACAGTAGTGACACGAGTTTTTCCACCTCTATCGAATTCCCCAACTTTTATCCCAACCTTCGCATCTATAGAAATCCTTAATGTTGTTGGGTCATCATCAGCTTCCTTATTTATACGATTAACCTCTTTAAAAATAGCTCCTGTTTCTGGTATCTCTTTTATTGGCTTGGTTTTAGTAACCCGCTTTAAGCCATAACCCAATTGGTTTAATCGTTGTCGAATAACCTCAATAGAAGGCAGTTCTTCATCCTGGTATCCTTTGAGTTCAATCAGTTGATGACGAACCTCGGCTGCCGAAAGACGAGTGTATAGTTTAATACTATTAAAGGTTGGGTCTGTTTGACTCTGCGGGTCTACAATTGATACTATATCCGACAGTAAATTTGGTAACTTCTCTTCAATACGCTTGCGTCCCCTAAGTCTGAACGAATCAGCAATCGACATTCCATGCTCTAATTCCTGCATCCCTTTACGAATGGTACGTCTATTCCAACCTAATTCTCTTTCTGCGATTATTTGTCCTCCTCGTCCCAAACCTTTAACTACTTCTGCCATAAATTGCCGTCTATCACTTCCTTTTAATTTCTTAGATGTGTTGATGTAAAGGGATTTAAGGCTGTCGGTGAGTTGGATAAGAGATTCTGGAAACATAGAACAGATGGCACGCTGATTATTTCTCCAGTATCCCAGCATTTTGGATCATTTATTTCTTGGATTACTC
>NZ_JAUBPU010000149.1:0-1368 GCF_036700885.1 Microcoleus sp. S13_B4 | reverse complement strand
TGGATTTGCTACAAAAAACTGGACAATATTTTAAGCTTGTTATTGATTTGATCTAATGCCGCCTGCCGCGGGGCTACTCAACTAATCCGGTGGATTTAGAAAAAAAATCCTCCTGATTAGTTCGAGTTCAGTTTTCTCTAGGCGGCGAATGTTTTTGCTTTTTCACCGAACTGTTCCGGAGTGAGGTAATTCAGGCGGGAATGTTTTCTTTTTTTGTTGTACCAGATTTCGATGAATTCAAAGATCTCGAGCTGAGTCTGGCCGATGTTCAATATAGGAAGCTGGTAGATTAGTTCTGATTTGATGATTTTAAAGAAGCTTTCCGCTACAGCGTTGTCCCAACAGTTCCCTTTTCGACTCATACTCTGGATAATCTGGTGTTTTTGGAGTAATCCTCTGAACTCTTCACAGGCGTATTGGACTCCCCGGTCGGAATGGAATATCAACTCATTTGGATTTATGGGCCTTTTTCTCAGCGCCATCCGGAGTGCTGCTATCACAGTTTGATTTGCCTGCAGTGTTCTGCTCATAGACCAACCGATGATTTTCCTGTCAAACAGGTCCATGATCACCGTCAGATAAAGCCAGCCTTGCTGGGTTCTTACATAAGTAATGTCTGATACCCATTTCTCTCCTGGCCGTGTAGCGGTAAAGTCCCTGTCCAACAGGTTCTTTGACGGAGCGTATGGGTGATTGGATTCTGTGGTACATACTTTGAACTTCTTGCTGATAACGCTTCGGATTCCCATCGATTTCATCAGCCTTGCCACTCTGGGTCTGGAAACAAGGATCCCCCGATCCTCGAGCTCCAAGGTGAGTTTAGGACTCCCCAGTCTGGATCTGGTTTGCTCAGTCACCTCTTGGATGGTTTGTCTCAATACGTCGTTTTCCAAGGCCCTTTTTGAGGGTTTTCTTCTCAGCCAATCGTAATAACTACTTCTGGATATTCCCAAAATGCTACACATCTTCTCAACAGCAAATTCCCCCCGGTGTGCTCTCATGAACCTGAATATTTGTTGTCGCTCTTGGAGAAGATGCCCACAGCCTTTTTTAAGATATCCCTTTCGATCTGTGCCTCCTTCAAGGCTTTCTTTAATTCAGCTATTTCACGTTGCTCGGGACTCAGAATCAACTTGCCGTTCCCCGCAAAGCTTTGATCACCATGGGATTCAAACTCTCGGCTCCAACGACGAACCATATCTCCAGGTATTCCAAGCTCTCTGCCGATCTCGTTGGATGATTTACCACTCTTGTGAAGCTCGACAACCATTTTCTTAAATTCCTTATCAAAGCTTCTTCTTGTCTTGTCTTTCATTGATTCTAAGTTAAGGGGCTTAACTTACTGTCCAATCAAATGTAGCAGCTCCA
>NZ_JAUBPU010000148.1:0-1372 GCF_036700885.1 Microcoleus sp. S13_B4 | reverse complement strand
ACCCTGCTCAGATTAGCTTTAAGCAGGAACCCTTGGGATTTCGGCGAGAGGGCATCTCACCCTCTTTATCGCTACTCATGTCAGCATTCGCACTTCCGATACCTCCACGGTCGGTTACCCTCCCGCTTCATCGGCCTACGGAACGCTCCGCTACCGCTTGGATCAAAAGATCCAAACCCTAAGCTTCGGTACGTATCTTGAGCCCCGTTACATTTTCGCCGCAGGATCTCTTATTTAGACCAGTGAGCTGTTACGCTTTCTTTAAAGGATGGCTGCTTCTAAGCCAACCTCCTGGTTGTTTTGGAAATCCCACATGCTTTCCCACTTAGATACGATTTGGGGACCTTAGCTGTAGGTTAGGGCTGTTTCCCTTTTGACGACGGACCTTAGCACCCGCCGTCTGTCTGCCGGACTAACTCTGTGGTATTCGGAGTTTGGTTAGGTTTGGTAGATCTCGCGACCCCCTAGCCCATCCAGTGCTCTACCCCCACAGGTAAACATCCGACGCACTACCTAAATAGTTTTCGCGGAGAACCAGCTATTTCCCGGCTTGATTGGCCTTTCACCCCTAAACACAACTCATCCGACAATTTTTCAACATTGAACGGTTCGGCCCTCCAGTGCGTGTTACCGCACCTTCAGCCTGGTCATGCCTAGATCGCCGGGTTTCGGGTCTAATCCATCAAACTCAGTCGCCCTATTCAGACTCGCTTTCGCTGCGCCTACACCTAACGGCTTAAGCTTGCTTGATAGATTAAGTCACTGACCCATTATACAAGAGGTACGCTGTCAGGCCTCAAGGACCCTCCAACTGATTGTAAGCATTCGGTTTCAGGTACTGTTTCACTCCCCTCATCGGGGTGCTTTTCACCTTTCCCTCACGGTACTTGTTCGCTATCGGTCATGTACGAGTATTTAGGCTTGGAGGGTGGTCCCCCCATGTTCAGACAGGATTTCACGTGTCCCGCCCTACTCGAGTCCTGATGTTTCATTTTCGCATACGGGGCTGTCACCCGCTATGGCCAAACTTTCCAGAATGTTCTGCTAATTAAACACCAGGCACTGGCCTGGTCCGCGTTCGCTCGCCACTACTAACGGAATCTCGGTTGATGTCTTTTCCTCCGGGTACTGAGATGTTTCAGTTCTCCGGGTTCGCTTCACGAAACCTATGTATTCAGTCTCGCAATACCTTTGCCCAATTACCCAGCCCGTGATTGCTCACGGGCGAGATAATCGGGATAGGTGGGTTTCCCCATTCGGAAATCGCGGGATCAAAGCTTGCTCACAGCTCCCCCACGCTTATCGCAGCGTGCCACGTCCTTCATCGCCTGTACATGCCAAGGCATCCACCAAATGCTCTTACCTCACGCTT
>NZ_JAUBPU010000090.1:0-16760 GCF_036700885.1 Microcoleus sp. S13_B4 | reverse complement strand
GCTTACTTAAATGACTTAATTGGTAAGCAAAGAAATAGTTAAGTATAAATACTCATCGCAAAAGTGACACGCTCCCGATCGCCTTTCCCTAATTTATCGCACGTTTAAGAATTTGACCTACAACTCCGTACCTGTCGCCTGTCAGTCCATCTAATTCGTGTTCAACATCTTCCAACCATCCAAGTTTACTTGTCCATTTACCCTTAGGCAACTGTCTGGCTGCATGAGTTGGGATACCGCTAGAGTCAACATATAGTGCTATTTTCTGATATCCAGCTTCTAATATATCACCATTACAAAATTCATATCCCAGTGTTTGATAAGCCTGAATATATGCGTCTAAACTCTCCTCTTGCGGCACGCCTTCTGGCCAATAGAATTGCTCTCCAGGTATCGGTTGCCACCAGCGATCGTCTTCACCAGCAGCCCATGCAAAGCAGTTATATTCCTGTGACTTTTGGCTGGTAACTCGATAATCAGTCCGAGACAAATTAGGCCATTTAATTTCAAGTTCCGGTCTTCTATACATTCTATTCAATCGCGTAGCCTCGATCTTTACCCCACTCTATCCAAGCTGAGGCCATCTGTTTTACCCTTCCCCTTTGTTCCGGTTTAATGGGATTTTCACCCGTAATTGCATTCAATGCAGCTAACCAGTAAAGGGGATTTTTTTTCAGTTCCGATAGCAACAGCGGCACGATTTGAGAACCCATATTAATAATTTCTTGATATGCAGGATGCTGAGACATTTGAGCTGTCGAAGACATTCCCGCAACTTCACTCTGCCATTCCGTAGCAAGAGTATAAAATTTGTCAATTACCTCGATCGCAATTTCAGGATTTTGATTGCGAATATCTCGATCGGTATTTACTGCGGGATTTTCTCGTTGCGCGATCGAGCTTTCAATGTTCATCAAGACTAATTCTTCGATGGATACATTCATCTGGGCAGCAACTTTTTGTAGCTTCAGCATCAGCCGGTCTGAAATGGCGATCGAGATGGTGTTCATCTGACTTACAAAATTGGATGATGTCTTAAGTGTACCAAATAAATTATCGATTTCGGGTAGTTTACCCGCCGATTTGAGACATTGTGCGGCTGTAATTGCCTTGAGTAGTTCCCGAATCTCGCTGCTTGAAATTAATCTCTGGTTTAATCTCTAATATGTGCCGCACTCGATCGCGCAATTCGCCTGTAGACACCCCATCCCGTAAAGCAGTTTTTAAGTCAATTTGACCAGTTTCGTTCAGCAGACAAGGCCGCAGCCACCCGTCAGCAGACAAACGCATCCGGTTGCAGCGATCGCAAAAACACTCGGACATTTGGCTGATAAATCCTAAAGTGCCCTTCGCCCCCGGAATTTGAAACACATCCGCCGGCCCATTTCCGCGCACTCCCGACTCGGCTAACCCGTATTTGTCGTTAATTTGTTGCCGCAATTCGGCCGATGCTACCCAACCTTTATCGCCAAATAAATCCCCATTGCCGATCGGCATAAACTCAATAAATCGAACGTGCCAATTCCGGTTAATAGTTAATGCAGCCAAATCCAATATTTCGCTGTCATTCACACCGGGAATTACCACAACATTCAATTTCAGCGGGTCGAATCCTGCTTGATAAGCCGCTTGAATTCCCTCCCAAACCTGCGTCCATCGCGATCGTCCCCGACTGCCAATTATCTTATCAAAAGTCTCCGGTTCCAAGGAATCCAAACTAATATTAATCCGGCGCAAACCAGCATGGTAGAGATTTTCCGCCATTCCCGCCAACAAAAAGCCATTAGTTGTCATTGACAAATCTCGCGTTTGGGGCATTGAGGCGATCGACCTTACCAATTCCACCACCCCAGGCCGCAGCAGCGGTTCCCCACCAGTCAAGCGAAACTTGGTAAATCCCACGGGTATAAAAACTTCCCGCAGCAGAGTTAGCAATTCCGAGTGAGTTAACAACTGCTGCTGCAATACATAGTCCAACTCGCTACCTTCTGGCATACAGTAGAGACAGCGGAAGTTGCAGCGGTCTATCAAGCTAATCCGAAGGTAGTCTACGGTATCCATGTCAATAGTTTGTAATATTATTTAATTATAAATGCTGACTCGATTTTCTGCAATTATTGATAGAGAGCAATAAAGCTGCATCAATTTCTTTTCACCTTCCCCCTCCTCTCTTACTCTGCGCCCTCTGCGCCCTCTGCGGTTAATAAAAAAAATATCATTCACAACTCAAATAAACTTGCTAAATATATGTTTTTTGAATTTGAAGCTGATTTTGTGGAAGCTTTGCGCTGTATCCCCATGCAGGTACGTCTCAAGTTAGATACTTGCGGCATTAAATTAAAGTTGCAGGATTGGAGTCATTTTAACCAAGCAGAACGTCAAATGCTTGTAGAGAAACCTTGCTTGACACCAGCAGAAATTATCGATTACCGAGAACAGCTAAACCAAGTATTAATTCAACAGACAGGCAAACCGGGAACTGATTTGGCGGTTGATGAAAATCCCCCGTGGATGGATGCTGCAACTGTACCGGAGTCGGTTTCTGCAAAAGCGCAAGAGCTCGGCGTCACAATAACTTTGGGACAGTGGGCGAGTTTGCAGCCGCTACAGCGATTTGCTTTGATTAAGCTTAGTCGATCGAGCCACGAGAATAAAAATTTCATCCCGGCGCTTCAAGAGTTTAAAGTTATTGAATGAGATCAAGTTTTAATTGACTTTTCTAGGGCGCAGAGGGCGCAGAGTCAGAGAAGGGAGATTCTGATCGTCTATTTGCCCGATCGTCCTCTGTCAATTCTCACTAAGTGAGGCTTACTCAGTGATAACTAAGAGAACAATGTGTAACCAAGTGCAGTGTGGCGGTGGGAGAGGTAGGGTGAGGTCGATCGGGCATTTAACGGGTTGAGGTTTCCGAAGCGCCAGACACCAAATTCCGAAAATATGATTAATTTTATTTTAAGTATTGTTACCGCAGCGTGGTATTATTTTTCTGAGTTTGCAAAGCACTCGCCTGCTACCTGCATTAGTTTCTGAGCTTCGTGAACACGCAAAACACACCCACCGAACCCACACCAGCAACCGAGGATATTCCTCAAGCTGGCACAGTCTCAACAGTCTCGACAGTCTCGTCCGAGACAACGAATCCCATGCAAGACTTTTATCGCCTCCAACAAGAGTTGTTGGCGTACACCCTTGCTTTTACGGCGATTATTTTTATCTCCGTTTGGATTTTTTACTCCCTCAACATTGCCCTGAATTATTTGCTTGGGGCGGTCACAGGTGTGGTTTACTTAAAGATGTTGGCTAGAGACGTTGAACGAATCGGCAGCCAAAATCAACGCATCAGCAAGACAAGGCTCGGTTTGTTTTTCGCGGTGATGATAGTAGGAACACAGTGGAATCAGCTACAGATTTTACCGATATTTTTGGGATTTCTGACTTACAAAGCTGCGCTGATGGTTTACGTGATCCGAAGTGCATTAGCACTAGATTACAGGTAAGTCAGGTAAGAAGAGCAAAACTCAACTCATCGATTTGTATGGGGAAGCCCGTTGAATGGCAATGCTTGACGTTCTAAACACCTTTAATCGTTTCCCCCTCGCCAAATTGGAAGTTGGCCAGCAGTTGTACTGGCAACTCGGCAATCTGAAAGTTCATGGACAGGTTTTTCTAACCTCGTGGTTTGTAATTGCTGTTTTAGTCGTAGTTTCGATTTTAGGAACCAGCAAAATCCAGCGAATTCCCAGCGGAATGCAAAATTTTATGGAGTATGCGCTGGAATTTATTCGGGACTTGGCTAAAAACCAAATTGGGGAAAAAGAATATCGCCCTTGGGTACCGTTTATTGGTACATTATTTCTGTTCATCTTTGTGTCAAACTGGTCTGGCGCTCTAATTCCTTGGAAGCTGATTAAGCTGCCATCAGGCGAATTGGGAGCTCCTACCGCTGACATCAACACGACGGTAGCATTTGCACTGCTGACTTCTCTAGCATATTTTTATGCAGGTCTCAGCAAAAGCGGCTTGGGGTATTTTGCCCACTATGTTGAACCGGTGCCTTTCATGTTGCCGTTCAAAATCATAGAAGATTTCACTAAGCCTCTGTCCCTAAGTTTCCGTTTGTTTGGCAACATTCTTGCGGACGAATTGGTGGTCGGAGTGCTAGTGTTGCTAGTGCCTTTATTTGTTCCTCTGCCAGTGATGGTTCTGGGACTATTTACCAGTGCAATTCAAGCTTTGATTTTTGCAACCTTAGCCGCAGCCTACATTGGTGAAGCTCTAGAAGGCGGTCACGGCGAAGAACACCACGATTAACTAACGATAAACGGCGAAGCATGAGGGAGGAAAAAATAAATTTCTGAACTTAAACTTTCCGCCGTAAAATCGGACAATTCTCTAGACTTTCTGTTCTCAATTTTGTACTTTAGATAAGGAAAATCATCATGGACTCAACAGTTGCTGCCGCTTCCGTAATTGCCGCCGCTTTGGCAGTAGGTTTAGCCGCAATCGGCCCTGGCATCGGTCAAGGAAATGCAGCAGGTCAGGCTGTAGAAGGGATTGCCCGTCAGCCGGAAGCAGAAGGTAAAATTCGCGGCACCTTGCTGTTGAGTTTGGCGTTCATGGAAGCGCTCACAATTTACGGTTTGGTCGTAGCCCTAGTGCTGCTGTTTGCCAACCCCTTCGCATAATAATTGAAAATTTTAGATTTGAGGTTTTGGCGATTCTAATCCAAAATCTCAAATCTAAAATCGATTAAGCGAATTAGATGGAAGCCGTCAAAAAATCATGATGCACTGGACAGTATTACTAGCAGTTGAAGAAGCGGCTAAGGAAGGGGGACTGTTTGATATAGATGCTACGCTGCCTCTGATGGCGGTGCAGTTTTTAATTCTAGTCGCACTCTTGAATGTAATTTTTTACAAGCCGCTCAGCAAGTCAATTGACGATCGCGCCGATTACATTCGCAACACTCAAGTCTCCGCCCAAGAACGCTTGGCAAAAGCTCAGCAACTAGCGCAGCAGTACGAGCAAAAACTGGGAGAAACTCGCAAGCAGTCTCAATCAGTAATTGCTGCGGCTCAAGCTGATGCCCAAAAAATTGGGGCAGCAAAAGTAGCTGAGGCTCAACAAGAAGCTCAAGTCGCGCGAGAAAAGGCTGGGCAAGAAATAGAGCAGCAAAAGCAAGAAGCAATGCGCTCACTAGAACAACAAGTAGACGCGCTCAGCGGCCAAATTCTCGAAAAGCTATTAGGGCAGTCGCTGGCCAAATAGCGAGACCGAAGAGTTTTAGATTTTTGATGGAATCTCAAATCTAAAATCGCTTCACCCAATCTGCACGCGCAATTATGGAAGAGTATCATGGGGACTGTTTTATTGCTAGCCACAGAAGCTAGCGGCGAAGGTGGTTTCGGTTTAAATTTCGATATTTTAGAAACCAACCTGATTAACCTGGTCATTATTATTGCAGTGCTGTTTTATTTCGGGCGCGGATTTGTAGGTAAAATCCTGACAGAGAGGCGTTCGGCCATCCAAGAGGCGATTCAAGATGCAGAAAAACGCCAAAAAGATGCAGCAGCAGCTCTAGCAGAGCAACAGCAAAAATTGACTCAAGCGCAAGCAGAAGCCGAACGAATTCGTGCCGCTGCTGAAGAAACTGCCAAGAAAGCAAAAGAAGCAATTCTAGCTCAGGCAGCGCAAGACGTTGAACGTATGAGAGCAACAGCAGGTCAAGAGTTGGAAGCGGAGCGGGAAAGAGCGATCGCCCAACTGCGATCGGCGGTTGTATCTCTGGCATTAGCAAAGGTGGAAAGCCAGCTAAAAACTAGCTTAGACGACAGCGCTCAACACCAATTAATCGATCGCAGCATTGCGTTACTGGGAGGCTAAAACGTGAGTACAGTCAGCACAGAAGTCTTACAGCCTTACGCATCTGCCTTGATGTCACTGGCTCAGTCCAACAATCTCTCAGAGAAGTTCGGCGAAGATATTCGTTCCTTGCTGAGCCTGCTAGAAGGTTCGGAAGACTTGCGTCAATTTTTAGCCAATCCGCTGGTAAAACCGGATGCTAAAAAAGCCGTGATTCAGCAAATAGCGGGTGAAGAAATGAGCCCCTTGATGCACAGCTTTCTGAAGCTATTAGTAGACAAAGGAAGAATTCTTTTTTTAGAAGGAATTGGCAAACAATACTTGGCAAGGCTCCGAGAACTCAACCAAACAGTATTGGCTGAAGTTACATCGGCAGTCCCGCTTTCAGACGCTCAACAGCAGACTGTTCGCGAGAAAGTGCAGGCGATGACCAGCGCTAGTCAAGTAGAAATTGAAACCAAAATAGACGCAGATTTAATCGGCGGTGTGGTAATCAAAGTAGGCTCTCAAGTAATTGATGCCAGCCTGCGGGGACAATTGCGCCGTCTAGGAATTCGCTTGAATTCCTGATTTAAGGAAGCAGGAGGAAGGAAGAAGGAAGCAGGAAAAAGGAACAAGGAAGAATCACACAGGAAGCAGGAATAAATTAATTTCTGTTTTTGAGCTGTTAGTCCAAAATTCTTACTACCAAATCCCTATTCTTTCTTGCCGAAAACATCGACAGACAACTAACAACTGACAACTGACAAATAATAACTAACATGGCAGCAATCAGACCTGACGAAATTAGCAGCATTATTCGCCAGCAAATTGAGCAGTACGACCAAGACGTAAAAGTCTCTAACGTCGGTACTGTTCTGCAAGTAGGCGACGGCATTGCTCGGATTTATGGCTTGGATAAAGCCATGTCTGGGGAATTGCTAGAATTTGCCGACGGCACTGTGGGCATTGCACTGAACCTCGAACAAGATAACGTGGGTGCAGTGTTGATGGGCCAAGGCCTCGGCATTCAAGAAGGTTCGGCAGTTACTGCTACTGGCAGAATTGCTGAAGTCCCCGTTGGTGAAGCAATGTTGGGACGGGTAGTTGATGCTTTGGCCCGTCCGATTGACGGCAAAGGAGAAATTAAAACTACTGAATCTCGCTTGATTGAATCTCCGGCACCGGGGATTGTTTCTCGCCGTTCTGTTTACGAACCCATGCAAACAGGAATTACCGCTATTGATGCGATGATTCCGGTGGGAAGAGGACAACGGGAACTGATTATCGGTGACAGACAAACCGGTAAAACTGCGATCGCGATCGACACAATCATCAACCAAAAATCGGAAAACGTGATCTGCGTTTACGTGGCGATCGGTCAAAAAGCTTCTACAGTAGCTAACATCGTCAACGTCCTGCAAGAAAAGGGCGCGATGGACTACACGATCGTAGTAGCAGCCAACGCTAGCGACCCCGCAACCCTGCAATACTTGGCTCCCTACACAGGTGCTAGCTTAGCCGAGTATTTCATGTACAAAGGCAAGCACACTTTGGTCATTTACGATGACCTTTCCAAACAAGCACAAGCTTACCGCCAAATGTCTCTGTTGCTGCGCCGTCCTCCCGGTCGCGAAGCTTATCCCGGAGACGTGTTTTACCTGCACTCTCGCTTGCTAGAACGCGCTGCTAAATTGAGCGACGAGTTGGGCGAAGGTAGCATGACTGCTTTGCCGATTATCGAAACCCAAGCTGGTGACGTTTCTGCTTACATTCCGACGAACGTAATTTCGATTACCGACGGTCAAATCTTCCTTTCTTCTGACTTGTTTAACGCTGGTTTGCGTCCGGCAGTAAACCCCGGTATTTCGGTATCGCGGGTAGGTTCGGCGGCTCAAACTAAGGCGATGAAAAAAGTAGCCGGTAAGGTGAAACTGGAATTGGCGCAGTTTGAAGAACTGGCAGCATTTTCTCAGTTTGCTTCTGACTTGGATAAAGCTACTCAGAATCAATTGTCGCGCGGTCAGCGCTTGCGGGAACTGTTGAAACAGCCCCAAAGTTCGCCTCTGCCGATGAACGAACAAGTGGCTGTAATCTATGCCGGTATTAACGGCTATATGGATGACATCCCAGTGGAAAAAGTCAGCAAGTTTACTGTTGGTTTGCGCGACTATTTGCGGACTAGCAAGCCGAAGTACGGCGAAATTGTTCAAGGCGGAAAGGCCTTGACTGATGAAGCTGAGAAACTGCTGAAAGAAGGTATCGCAGAATACAAGCAAACTTTCTTGGTTTCTGCGTAAATCGAGTTGGAATTTTGAACCGCAGATGAACGCGGATAAACGCAGATTATCGGAAGTTCATCTGCGTTTATCTGCGTTTATTCGCGGTTTTAATTAAAAAGATGCGGGCAAGGGACTAAGGAGAAAATTATGGCAAATCTGAAAACTATTCGCGATCGCATTAAGTCGGTCAAGAACACTAAAAAGATTACAGAAGCAATGCGCTTGGTGGCTGCTGCTAAGGTGCGCCGCGCTCAAGAACAGGTGACTGCTACTCGACCTTTTGCCGATCGACTGGCAGAGGTATTGTACGGTTTGGCGGAACGCTTGCAGTTTGAAAACCTGGATTTGCCGCTGCTGAAAAAACGCGAAGTGCGGACTGTGGGGCTTTTGGTCGTTTCCGGCGATCGGGGTTTGTGCGGCGGCTACAACAGCAACATCATCAGATACGCCGAAAATCGCGCTAAGGAAATCAAAGCTGAAGGCTTAGACTACAAATACGTGTTGGTAGGACGCAAAGCTACTCAGTATTTCCAGCGCCGCGAACAGCCGATTGATGCTACTTACGCTAACTTGGAACAAATTCCCACAGCACCGGAAGCAGCCATGATTGCGGACGAATTGTTGTCGCTATTCCTGTCAGGAACTGTGGACAGAGTTGAGTTAATTTACACCAAGTTTGTGTCGCTAATTAGTTCGCGTCCGGTAATTCAAACCTTGTTACCCCTCGACCCCCAAGGTTTGGAAACTCCCGATGATGAAATCTTCCGCTTGACATCGCAAGGCGGACAGTTTCAAGTATCGCGCGAGAAGGTTGCTTCACCTACAAAGAGTTTGCCCAGAGACATGATTTTCGAGCAAGATCCGGCGCAAATTCTGGAGGCTCTTTTGCCCTTGTATTTGAACAACCAATTGCTGCGGGCTTTGCAAGAGTCTGCTGCTAGCGAGTTGGCTGCGCGGATGACGGCGATGAATAATGCTAGTGAGAATGCTAGCGATTTGATTGGTAGTTTGACGCTGACTTATAACAAGGCGCGGCAAGCAGCAATTACTCAGGAAATCCTGGAAGTTTGCGGCGGTGCTGAGGCTTTGAACGGTTAGGTTAGACTTGACAATTTGTTGATTTTATGGTATGCGTCTGGGGGAACTCAGGCGCTTTTTTTATTTATAAAGTTGTTCCAATTGACCACAATGTACTAACAAAGCCAAATTCAAGATTTTTGCAGAAACCGGGTTTATGAGCGTAAATCATACCTAAAGGAATTAAATTAACGCTCTGTAGCGTTTTTCGCGGAAAACGGCATTTATTGCACTTTGGCATTAGTATGCACTAAAGCATATAGTTAACATAATGCACCTGTATGCAAAAAGCTGGTTTTTAGGCAAACTACATAAAAATGTCAAAATGTATATGTTGTAAAGCCTTGAGCCTGTATGGATGAAAACAAGACTGTGGCTATTAGAGTAGAAATGCCGCCGGATCTGCGGAACCGATTTAAGTCGGCTGTTGCTAGGGACGGTAAAAATATGAGGGATGTTTTGCTGGAATTTATGGAGCAATATGTCATGAAGGCTGAGCAACCAAAAATAGAAGCAAGTCAAAACCAAAACAACACATAGCTGCTGTGTGCAGTGGTGGAGCGATCGCATACAGGGCAAGACATTTAGTTTTTAAACTGCAAGGGAAGTCTGAAGTGAGGAGCGATCGCGTACCGAATCCAAAGCCAGAAAACGTACACCATGTTACAGATCCCGAACTCTGTGAAAAGATGGGCGAAAAATACCACTGGCGGTTAAAAGAAATCCGAGTGACTCGTAACACCCCCCCTGATGTGGCTTGCGTGTTTGACGGGGAACAAACCTCGTTTCAGGATATGTGGCAAGATTACCAAGATTAAAGGAAAGCGAGGAAAAATGGCAAAAAAAATCTGGATTGTCTACAAAACCGAAAGCATGAGTGCTCCGGGCTGGGAACAACGTCAGCTTATGCCGAGGGGCGGTCTAACTAATATACTTTGGGAAAATTGGACTTGGGAAGAAAACCCAGAAATTCCTCAAGTAGGGGACAAAACCCGCGATTATGAAAATCTATCTGACCCCGGTAATGGAGTCACCCACGGGAAAGATGGAGATTGGGTAGTTACTCGCGTTCAGCAGTTTTCTGCTTCTGATACTGAGGAGCGAATTGTGGTGTGTTACTGTTCTTACCAACCTGTTACATCGGATTGGGAAGCACTACAACGGGGTGAGTCTGTCAATCAGATGCTAGCAACTGTCGAATAATATTGACTGGATAATTAGTTCCTAAAAGCGATCGACTATTCCTGCACAATCTCATACAAATCTTCGATCGACAAATCAAAAGTCCTCGCCAACTTGTGCAAGGCTGTCACGTCAACAGTTGCTAATCCGGGCGATCGGGCATAGGTTCTGAGCGTACTGTAAACTACTCCCGATCGCTCTGAAACTTCTTTGAGAGTCCAGCCTTTCTTGGCCGCGAATTCTCGCACCCGCAACTTAATTAAGCCCATAAGCTCTTGACAAGTGATTGAGATAAGTCATCCGATTGTACTGTAAAAAGCGATCAACTACTCTTTGACGACCTCAACCAAATCTTCCACCATCACATCAAAAGTACGTGCCAACTTCAGCAGACAAGTAAAATCAACCATTGCCATTCCCGGAGAACGTGAATAGGTGGTGAGTGTGCTGTAAATGACTCCCGATCGCTCAGAAACCTCTTTGATCGTCCAGCCTTTCTCAGCAGCAAATTCTTTAACCCGCAATCTAATTAAACCCATTGACAAAAAACTAGATTTAGTTTTTAATAAAAATATCGTAAAAAGCGATCGCCCCAACGTCTGGAAAACTTAAAGACGATCGCCTATCCAAATTCAATCCCTTTACAAAAGTTTGCACTCTTTACAAAGGATTTGCTTAACATCATGTTAACAAAATTTTCGCGAAAATCAACCCCCAGACACAGATTGAGCCGGTTTGTCACAAAAGAGGCGATCGCGCGGCTGCTGAAAATCAAGGTAGAACAAATATATCGCTTCGAGTGCTGGGCGCATATCCTGTACGTGCACGCCAAAAGGATGAGTCGGTTTGTCAGTTATGCGGACTTTCCGCCTGTTTTGGGAGTGGAATCGCCCTCTGGTTTAGATTTTGGTTATTGGAAGCGCCGGATAGCGAGTCAGAAAGAGAGACACGCGCCGGATTTTTGGGTGGATTTTTATGCGGCGAGATTTCAGAAAGCTGTTTCTGTTTCTGAATTGTTGGAGTGGGGGGAATTGGTGGGGGTGATTAAATTGATGTTAAGTGCGATCGCCCTGGAGTCGCTGCGAAAGGTTTATGCACAAGAGAAATCTTTACTGGAACATTTCTAAGTTAGTCCTAGACGCAGGGGTGGTTAGAAACCGGGTTTTTTGCCCAGAAGATGCGTTACAGCCGGCAGATACGGTAAAAAACCCGGTTTCTGTGGTTTTGATCTGTCCAGGAATGTAAATGCTACTGTTTCTCCTACGCCAAACCCTGCGACACAAACCCCGCCCAATTATAGGGACTGACAAACGGCAATTCTTGCCGACAAAGCCAATCTAATCGCAATCGCACATTTTTGACAATTTCTGCTTGCTGTTCTCCTTTTTGTTGCTGCTCAAAATAATCCTCTAACTGCCGTTTATATTTAGCAGACAACTCATCGCCTGTCAAGCTTCGTAGCTTCAATTGTGCTTTTCGTAGCGCTTCCGAACGGCTATTATACTGCTTTTCCTGATAGTATAAAATGCAAAATAAAGCGGTTGCTAAATCATCCACAGCCCACAAGGTACTGACCACATTTCGCGCCCCCGCACAGAGGAAACCGCTAGCAATGGAGAGCGGATCGTCGGTAATTTGGGTAAAAGTTAAATTAGTTTCGCAGCAGGAGAGGAACACTTCGGCTAAGTCGGTAAATCTCCACGTAAAAACACGACCGAGGTTGATATCGCCATCAAATAAATGCAGTTTTGATTCTAGGGAATTATTCAGATCGGCACTGGCGTGATGGCTGGAATGGAGGACTTGCACTTGGTTGAGTAAGTTTTCATAGTTGCCGATCGTCGCTTGCTGATATTGGAGGCGGGAATTTTTATCAATTTGGTGCATGGTTGCCAGGGTTTCGCACTCGTAGCCAGTGAAAACGAGGTCGCCTGTGGCATTTTCTACGATTCCCATTGTCGCAGGTTTGAGGTTGCCTCGCTGGTGGCAAAAGTTGAGTATTTGGCAACTGGGAACGATGCGGATGCGGAAGCGATCGCTGAGATATTCGGGTTGGTTTTGGGGTGGGGTTTTCGCAGGGGTGATGCTGGGTTTGCTCAGAGGTTTTAAGCCGCGTGTTCTGTCGGAGGCTGTATTGCTGTGGGGAATGGGACTGTTATTTAAAGGTAAGGCAGCAAAGGGGATTTGATGCAGGTACAGGTGAGGGATTATAATCAGTTCTTGAATGCCGTTGAGATGTTGGGAAATTAGTTGATTAATTTGCAGGCGGTTAGCGAGTTCTGGGAGAAATTCACCCATTTGATTTTGCCATGCGGTTTTGTTTTCGACATAAGGCCTTAACCAGTTGTTCAATAGCCAATTTTGCAAGGTTTTAAGTCCTTGACCTTCGCAGGTGTGGAGTTTGGTTGCTTGAGTTTGGCGCAAGATGAAAATGTGGGTATGCTCAGCAGTGGTGTAAAAATTGAGGATGGCGGTTTCGGCATCGGGAATTAAGGCTTGCATCTGGTCGAAAGTGAGGGGGGCTGGTTGCAATTGAGCAGCCAAAACTTGGTCTTTGCTGCGAATTTTCAGCCAAGCTTTTTGTTTTTCCTCTTCTAATTCTTCAATCTTTTTGATGATAGCGTCGCCGTTGGGGATTGGTTGGCGAGTGACGGCGATCGCTTTTGTACCGTCATTTTCAGAAATACGCAAACGATCGCTTTGTTGTTGCAGGCGATAGTAGGCTTCGACTTCCGGGGGAGTTTCGCCTTGGGGGTAGAGGTCTTTGCTGGCGAATAAGTCGGCGAGGTGGCGCGATCGGGAACGGTCTGCAGTTTCGACAGCTCGATCGTATTGTTTGAGGTTGATGTAGCATTGGACGGCGTTGGCGTAAACCGAGATAGCATCTGCAATGATTTTTTGGCGGCGATCGTCGGTGGTTGAACCTTTGCGGAGTTGTTCGACTGCTTTTATAGCCGGTTCGTATCCTTCTAAAGCCAGTTGCCAGTCGCCTTTTATCAAAGCAATGTTACCGAGGTTTTGACCTGCTGTGAAACACAGGGGAGGTATGGTTTTGGGAGTAGCAATTTTGAGGCTGTCTTGATAGTTTTTAATGGCTTTCTCTGTTTGCTGCAATTTCCGGTAAGCATTGGCGATGTTATTGAGAGAGGTTGCTTCTCCAAGGGGGTTTTTGATTTCCCGACTAATAGCTAAATACTGTTCGTGGAAAGCGCTCGCTTGTTCATATTCTCCCAAAGAGTGGTAAGCACTGCCTAAATTTCCCAGAGAACTTGCTTCCCCAAAGCGGTCTTTGATTTCCCGACTAATGGCTAAACACTTTTTGTAGAAATTAATTGCTCGTTCAAATTGTCCGAGAGAAAGGTAGGCACTGCCTAAATTTCCCAAACAAGCCGCTTCCCCTTGACGGTCTTTGATTTCCCGACTAATGACTAAAGACTGTTCGTATAACCTGATCGCTCGTTCAAATTGTCCCAGAGAAAGGTAAGCACTGCCTAAATTGCCCAGAGAATTCTCTTCCCCTTGACGGTCTTTGATTTCCCGACTAATGGCTAAAGACTGTTCGTAGAACCCGAGCGCTCGTTCATATTTTCCCAGAAAATGGTAAGCATTACCTGAATTTCCCAGAGAAGCCGCTTCCCCTGAGCGGTCTTTAATTTCCAGTTTAATAACTAAAGATTGTTCGAGGAAAGCTATTGCTCGTTCATATTCTCCCAGAGCGTTGTAAGCATTACCTAAATTCCCCAGAGAATTTGCTTCCCCTCTGCGATCTTTGATTTCCCGTTTAATAGCTAAAGACTGTTTGTGGAAATCTATTGCTCGTTCATATTTTCCCAGAGCGTTGTAAGCATTGCCTAAATTTCCAAGAGAATTTGCTTCCCCTCTGCGGTCTTTGATCTCCCGACTAATACCTAAATGCTTTTCGTGGAAAGAGATCGCTTTTTCGTATTGTCCCAGAGAGTCGTAAGCATTGCCTAAATTTCCCAGAGAATTCGCTTTACCAAGGGGGTCTTTGATTTCCTGTTTAATGACTAAAGACTGTTTATGGAAATCGATCGCTTTTTCATATTGTCCCAGAGAGTGGTAAGCGTTGCCTAAATTTCCCAGAGAAGCCGCTTCCCCTGAGCGGTCTTCGATTTCCCGTTTAATGGCTAAAGACTGTTCTTGGAAATCTATTGCTCGTTCATATTGTCCCAAAGAGTGGTAAGCATTGCCTAAATTTCCCAGAGAAATCGCTTCTCCTCTGCGGTCTTTAATTTCCCGACTAATATCTAAATGTTTTTGGTGGAAATAGATCGCTTGTTCATATTGTCCCAAAGAATCGTAAGCCAAGCCTAAACGTCCCAGAGAATTAGCTTCCCCTTCCTGGTCTTGAATCGCTTGATAAATGATAAGGCACTGTTGCCAGCACTGAAAAGCGACAATAAACTGGCTAATATAATATTGAATCCTTCCCCAACTCAATAAAATATCGGCTGTCTGTTTTCTGATTGCCGTTGGCTGATGATCATTACCGAGAAACTTACCCAACTCTAAGGCAATGTTAGTTAAAAAGTTAGCCTCATTTTGGTTGAGATCATCATCAAATTTTTTGGCGGCTGTGATGATCGTTTCCAAAAGTCCGGGGTCGAGTAACTCGGAGTGTGAGTTTAATATTTTCAATTTTTCCGCATTAGAAGCTTGGCGCAGTTTTTGGATAAGTTGCAAATAGACGGGTATGCGCTTTTCGTACATTGTTTTTTTCCTCGGTTATCTGTTATTTTTTTTTAGAATTTCCCACTCCCATTAGGCAGTTTACACCACCTCAAAACTTTGATAAAAAACTTGCCAATTGCTATCTTTTTCCAATTTTTCAAATAACTCTTTAAGCCGTTCAGCATTCCATTCTGGTAAAGCTTCCTCTTCACGGGGAATTAACCAATCTAAATTGAAAGGCTTCTCCACTGCAATTGCTAAAAATTCTTCATTTCCTAGTTCTTCAAAAGTAAACATTTCATTATTGTCATCTGCCACAGAACCCTCTTGAGGCAGCGTCATCGGTGGTTGATTCACACCATTAGGTGCATATCCCAAAGATGGACAGAGTATATATTTCATCTCAGCACTGCGATACAACAAAAGCATTTGATAGTTAGGATATGCCAAATCTACCCTCATCGACAACGGCTGATTAATTGGAATTGTGGGGTCAATTTTTCGTGCAGAAGACCGAGGCGATAGCGGCTTAAGTGCTCTAGTACCAACTCCCACTGATGCCATTTCTTGCTCAGTTAAAAACTGTATCCAATCGGGAGCAGTTTTAGCTTGTTTCTTTAAAATCTCCCAACCATTAATATCAAGCCACCGCAGGTATTTATGATTCCACAGCCACTTATAAGCCTCTTTCCAAGGACTAAATTTTTTGTGACTCTCTTGCTCTTCTTTTCCTTTAAGTGTCCCCCCTGCTTTAAGATTTAACAACGCCTCAATATTCACGCCATCCGCTTTCATCTCCTCTCCATATTTTTGAGCGATTACCTCAATCACCTTCCGCAGGGTTTGATTTATTTTCTCTTTGCAATAAACTGGTAAATCATCGCCCATTAGTTTAGCAATTTCTTTATTAGTGCTTACTCTGTTATCCGGGTGATTGTCCGGGGCGAATCGCCGAAGAAAACAAGCCTTCTCCTCACTCAGGTTTCCAGGAAATAGCGATTCAGCGATTTGGTTTTGAAAATTTTGCTTAAGATTCATACATCCACTGCCATAACTCAGCCTTATCAGCTTAGCTTAGCAAGCTTGTCTCTAGCTGGCAACTCCTTAGCGCAAGTCATTATTGAAAATAATTTGCCATTATTTGACATTATTTTCAATTATTTAATCACTTAAACTCCTCATTTATTATCACCCACAATCATCTGAAATTAACTAGACATCATTTGGGACTGAGTGTCATGGTAAAAACATCCCAAACATCCCTCTAAAAAATATGCCAGCACAAGCGCAAAAAAGATTAAATCCCTACGCCACTGTAACTGGGATTGCCGAACTTTTAGCAACAGAAAAAGATTGCCTACACGCATTATGGCAACGAACTCACTATCACTTTGAAAAACAACACAGTACCTATGACCCCTCAGAACATGAAGAAAAGCTGATTCAACGAGCAGTACAACTGCAAAATGAAGGCTTCACCGTCTATGTTGAAAATCAAAATTCTTTCAAATATAAAGGTCAAACCTTTGATATTTGCGTTGCCGGCAGACCAGATATCATTGCTATCAAAGATGATTGGGCAGTTGTCGAAGATATCAAAACCGGCAAGGGGTGCATCTCACTTTGGCAAATACATCAAATTGAAAGTTGACCGTTGAGATAAGCACAGCGAAGAGAAAGGATAGA
>NZ_JAUBPU010000089.1:0-16863 GCF_036700885.1 Microcoleus sp. S13_B4 | reverse complement strand
TTACTTAAACGGCTTAATTGGTAAATCACCAAAAGCTGCTTAAGTATTTTTACTCATCACAAAAGTGACACGCTCCCTTCCCATTGAGTACGTCTGCACCGAGTTTTAAACTGCCTTGGTTGCCGTGAGAAAGTACATGAACAGCTTCAATGCCACTTTCACTAGCGAGTGCTTAGGTAATCTGTTCAATGCCACTACGCTCGTCATCTAAAACGACTATTTTGGCGTTAGCATCTGCGCCCTCTCTTAAGTTTTGATAATTCTGTACAGAAGAGTCAACGAAAATAATTTGCTTGTTGGCAGTTGATGAGTCCATAATTGCTGAAATTCTTGATATCTATGGTTTACATTTAAGTTTCGATCCCCCTAAATCCCCCTTAAGAAGGGGGACTTTGAATGCTCCAGTCCCCCCCTTTTTAAGGGGGGTTAGGGGGGATCTAGAGGCTAAGGTTTGACGGTTTATTGAGCTTTCGCTACAATCGCACTAGCACGACTATTTGTTGAATCTGTCCAAAAAGATAAGCTATCAAATCGCTCAAACAAGTCGGGAGGTAAAATCGTTTTTCTCGGTTTAAACTCGACTTGGGCACGCACTTGATGTAACCCTTGTGTTTTCAGCTTATTATCAAATTCAGGTTCTTGATATTGAACATTCTCGAAATCATGCTCAAAAAGCTCTTCCCCGAGAAATTGATAAATCAGCGACATTGTTTTAGCCGGCTTTATGGTTAATAAATCGTAATCTACCAGTAGAAGAGATCCACTCTGCTCGCTATAAAATGCTTCTTTAAGAGCGTTATAAGCATAACCCACTAAACGGGAACCTTGGCTTAATGCTTCGGTGCGGCTATAAACTGTAGCCCGTTCCGCTGGATTATTAAATAACCTGGAAACATCAAAGGCGTTGCGCCGAATCAGTAGCTCGATGCTGTCCATAATCCACGCGATATTTCTGACACAACAGATTACTTTTGCTTCGGGAAATAGTTCCAGAATTAATGGCAATTTGCTGCACCAAAGACGATTGGTGTCGAAGATCACTTCTTTTTCAGCTTGCGGGTGGTAATAAGCTGAAAAGATGCTCATAATCAGTGCCCGTTTTTGTTCAGAGGAAATGAACACGGAAAACTCATTATCTTCGCTCATGGCTTCCAACATTCGATCAACTAAACCCCCGACAGGGGAGGTCATAGCGGCGTGAAATCGCGGATTTTGCCGGAGTAATCCTGCCAGTAAAGTAGAGCCCGATCGGGGTAGTCCTGATATGAAGTGAGCTTTCACTGACCTCGCGTGGGAATGGGTGGTTTCAACTTAAATGTATCATACTAAAGACATATCTTTTATAGCAGATTTTTATTTAACAGTTCGTAATACAACATCCAGGTTTACGATATCTTTACAATCTAGACATCGTGGGTTGACTTTCCCTATCTCTATCATTGCTTCCGGACTCTGCCTTTATAAGTCGGAAAAGTCGGATCGTAAAGTCGGAAAAGTCGGATCTTTGCCATGAGTACAGAATTACTTGGGAATTTAAATCGCAGAAGGTGGCGGATGTACGCTGATAGACGCAGATGAATGTTGATTTGGGTCAAGTAGGATGGATAAAACCCGCAAGGCGAGGGAATTACGATCGCTACATTTAAGATATATAAAGATATGCCTCTAGATTCTATGAATAACGAACAAGCCACTTTTAATACAGTCCAAGAATACGAGATTTTTGGCGATCGCGATTTTCCCTCTTGGTTAACCTCTCAACAAATCAGCCTCGCCTGCACCACCTATCAAACCAGCAGGTTAATGTTAATTGGTGCTGTGCCAGAAACGAACAGAATCTCGGCTTTTTGGCGAATATTCGATCGCGCAATGGGGCTTTTCTGCACGCCGGAACGCATTTATTTAAGTTCTAAATATCAACTCTGGCTATTAGATAATGTCTTAGAATCCGGGAAATCATACCAAGGATACGATAAATTATATATACCAAGAATCGGTTATACTACAGGAGATATCGACATTCACGATATTGCTGTCGATAAAAATAATCAAATCATTTTTATGAGCACTTTGTTTAATTGTATCGCTACTTTGAGCGATCGCCACAGTTGCAAACCTCTCTGGAAACCAGGTTTTATCTCACAATATATCAACGAAGACCGCTGTCACCTCAACGGTTTGGCAATGGTGGGGGGGGAGGCTAAATATGTCACAGCGTCGAGTCAGTCGGATGTGGTGGATGGCTGGCGCGATCGCAGACAAAACGGCGGTATAGTTATTGATGTAGCATCAAATGATATTATCGTTACAGGATTGTCAATGCCACACTCGCCCCGCTGGTATCAAGACAAGTTGTGGTTGCTGAATTCGGGGAGAGGAGAATTAGGATATGTGGATTTAGACACAGGGAAATTTGAGGCAATTACGTTTTGTCCGGGATATGTCCGAGGACTAGCATTTTGGCAAAATTGGGCAATTGTTGGACTCTCGAAACCTCGGGGAGGTGACAACACTTTTAGCGGTTTAGAATTGGATGAGTTGTTGCTGGCAAAGGATGCTGAGGCTCGCTGTGGTATGATTGTGATTGATTTGACTACGGGGGCGATCGTTCACTGGTTGCGGTTTGAAGGAATTGTCACAGAACTCTATGATGTGCAAGTGATTCCGACAGTGGAAAAGCCTATGGCTGTAGGTTTTCAGACTGAAGAAATTGCTCAGTTAATTACTTTGGAACTTTAACCGCAGATAGGGGCGGATGTACGCGGATTAACACAGATAAATGTTGACAGGATGTACCCAGAGGGTGTGAGAAAAAGTATTTAAGCGGGAGTTGATATTACTCAACTATCGCCCCATCTAAGCTTATTTTTCTTAAGTCTGTTCTAGCTAAATTTGCACCTCTTAAATCCGCACCTGTTAAACAAACATTGCTTAAATCTGCATAACTCAAATCAGCACCTTTCAGATTAGCATCCGATAAATTTGCTCCTGATAAATTCGCCCTCACAAGTTGCGATTTACTCAAGTTACAGCCACTCAAATTTGCTGCTGGCATCTGTGATGCCATTAAGTTTGCTTTGCTTAAATTAGTGCCGCTGAGGTTAGCCAAATTTAATTTAGCATAACTCAAATCAATGTTTTCCAAGCAAAGTTCGATCAATTGCGCGCATCGCAAGTTAGCATTAATAAAAAACCTGTCTCCGATCGCATAACGGCGCAGCAATTCGTCAGCTTCCAGCCGCATTAAAACCGGTTCGCAAGTATTTTGGTAGCACCACGATGTCTCCAGCAAACGGGCGGCTGCTTCAATTGCTACTTTGTCGCATTTAGGGAGGACTAAACTATTGCACCCATCCCACTCACCGTTGAGCATAAATGCCATGTCAGAAGCTGCTGCACTTGAGTCGCATAACAAAACGGTTTCGGGTTTGGGTTGCAGCCAGTTCATTAAACCGATCGAGCTGTTGTTTTTCACTGTTGATTCAGGATTTGTGCGTCTTTCTTAATTATAGGTAAAAATATTGAAAATAGTATGCACAAATTCGCTGTGGCTTCAGAGAATGAATTAATTGTGTTTGGTGCAGCCAGACCAGGATACCGCGATGCAGAAGTTGCTCGCTGGATTGAATTTATGCAGGGGCATAATATCAAGCAAGTTTGCTGCTTGCTGGCTCAGACCCAACTCATCCGCTACAATGATTTACTGGGAACATATCGGAAAATATTTGGGTGCGATCGAGTTTGCTGGGCGCCGATTGCAGACTTTGAATTGGTCGATCACGATATTTTAATCGATCGCATATTGCCATTTTTGGAATCTGCAAATAGCAAAGGCGAACGGGTGGTAGTTCACTGTTCTGGGGGGATCGGACGTACAGGACAGGTTTTGGCTGCTTGGTTGGTCAGCGCGCGGGGATTGTCTAACAAACAGGCGATCGCAGCAGTAAAAAAAACTGGCAGAAATCCCTATGAAGCAGCCATCGTAGCTTGTTTGAAAGGTCGAAACCCCTGGCTAGTCGTTGAAGAACTTAATGCTCTCTTAGATGATTGTCGCCTTGCTGCGAGAAATGATACATAGCACTATAGCAACTATATATATGTGCCAATTGCGTAAGTTCTAAAAGATTTAAAAGACTCGGCTTCCTACGATCGAACTCAGGTATCCAATAAATGGGTGTTTTGGCTGTCACCGTTAGCCTATCCGCTGGCGTTTTTGCGAATATTAGAGAACAAATAATGCACTTACAGCAGCGCCAGATCCTTGAAGCAACGGCGCGTCAACTCGATTCTTGCAGCTCCGTCATTATTGTTGCGGATGTCAATGTTTGTAGCAAAAAAGTAAACATTTTTATACTTTTCTAAATAACCTACATACCAGCCAATTTGAGGCTTTGTTTGTTCTCCAAAATTTGCCCAGCCTGTTTTGGCTCTAATTGTGTAATCGGGAGTTTGTTCAACAATTATGATGTCTTTAACCAGAGACAGCGATCGCTCAGAAAAGGGTAAGTCATTTTTGTAGAGACGGCGGAGAAACTGAATTTGCTCGTTGGGTGTGATTCGCAGTTCTCCCTCTAACCAGAATTTGTCAATATCGTCTTTGTTACCGATTTTTTGGTTGCCATAACCGACTTTAGCTACCCATTTTTGCATTTGCTCGTGTCCGACTCGGCGGGCGAGAACTTGGTAAAACCAAACGGCGGAAAGTTTTATGGCTTCTCTCATATTCAAGTCTCGATTCCATGCGGGAATTTGCCTTTGAATTCCATCCCATGTTAGAACGGCAATCTCATCTGAAATCGCCCCGGTTTCTAAGGAAATCAGAGAGTTGAGAATCTTAAATGTAGATGCAGGTACAAAAGCTGTGGCGTTACGCTGCGGGTTGTGTTGATAAAGCCGATCGCTATTCAAGTCGTAAATGGCGATCGAGCCTTCAACTCCTAGTTCTTGAAAGTGCCGTCCAAAATTCATTGTTTGAGCAACATCTCCTCCGCGTCGTGGAGATTCTTGCACTGGAGGTGGCAGGGTTAAGGCTGATTGCGGTGGCTGAACTAAAACAAAAGTAATGCAGCCTAATACAATTAAAACAACAGCGATCGCACGAGATATTCGGTTCATAAACTTCGATAATTTAGCCAAATCACAGGCATTAATGTCACAGGGGCGATCGACTTGTAAGGTGCGTCTGACTTACGCTGTATACGAAACAATTAGGATTTGCCCCTGACGCACCCTACTATATATAGGTGATCAGTGCGTAATTTATCAACTAGAAAACTGCCATAATAGTTAAGGCGACCAAGCAGCTTAACTGAATTACTAAGCTGAACAACCGAAACTTTGGATCGAGGCCAGCGATGTGAATCGCTGAATGTACAAGCCGAAATAGAATGTACACAACAATCAGCAAATCTACTGCTGTTCCTGAAACACCCCTAACTGTTAGAAGAAAAACAACTCCCAAATACAAGGGCAGGTTTTCTATCAAGTTGGATTGTACTCGAAATAGTCGCCAAAGCAAGCTGTCGTCGTTTTGTGTGCCGAAATCTTTTACTGATCCGCCCGCAGATAGATGCCGAATCCTGACTGTTAGCAGCAGGATAACAACTGCGATCGTCCACAGGATGAAAATTGCTAAACCCCAGAGAGGGAAAGTCATATTTGTCTGTTCAATTTGCATCATCTTTCTACCTTGCGAAACTGCTGCTAACACTTTAGAAAAGTTATCGGTCAAGACTCTTGTTCAGGCGTTCTCATTTTTAGCTAAAACAGCTTGAGGATGCTTCTATTCGGGCTGTTTTCGGAAATCGATAGATCGCCCACCAAGCTCAAAGCCACATCTAACCGACAAGCTGACGCTAACTAGAGTGCGATCGCATCTCGTGAGTGTCATTTCCAACCGCTAGCAACTGAGCCTGTACAGATGGTTTTCGGCTTGACGATCGCACCATTGTATCGAGCAAGTGTTCGATCGCACCCGGTAGATTCTGGCAAAAACCAGTGTGTACCCGCGATGTCTGAACGATCGTGCTGCGGGGTGCTACGAGCCAGTGAAAGCGCTCTCTGTGGGGAAGTTGACCGATCGCGCCAGATTCCTTGCCGCCTGCACAAATGATGGGAATGACTGCTAGGTGATTGCGAATCATTTCCAGATCCAACGTTGAGTCGATCGCCATCAAGCGCTGTTCATCAATTTCGATACGGGCTTCGAGGAATTTTTTCGTACCGCAAGAAACGATCGCCCCCACGTTGATAAACTCCTCGCGCTCGACTTTGGGAACAACGCGGATAATGGCATAATCATAAAGAAATCGATCGGGCACTAATCGCTTCCTCCAAAAAAATATGTGGTGATTCTAGCCGCTTTAGCAGGTACTCGATATAAGCATTGCGATGTTGATTGCTATCGCTGAAAGGAGAATCTCCCACCAGCCAAGCATCAGGAATTAGTTTAACGATGTTGCGAATGATGTCCGGCGTTAGCGTTTGAGTCATCTTTGAATTTGCCGCTTCCAGCGTGCTCGCAAAACGCAGCAGAACGTGGTCTTTGATTGGCGGAAAACGATCGCGGCTGCGCGAGAGATAATCTTTCCAGGTGTGGTGGAAGTAGAGGGCTGCACCGTGATCGATCAGCCAAAGCCGGCGGTGCCATACCAGCATATTTGCATTGCGTGGCGTGCGATCGATGTTGGTCACAAAAGCATCGAACCAGACGATTTCTGAGGCCAAATCCGCCTCGGACTTCCCCGCTATCGGGTCAAAGGTGATGGAGCCCGGGAGATAGTCGAGGGCGAGGTTGAGGCCAGCACTTGCTCGGATCAAATCTTGAATTTCCGGGTCAGGCTCAGTGCGAGCCAGTTCGGGCTCGAGTTCAACAAAGACGAGTTCGGGGATTGGGAGTCCGGCGGCGCGAGCAATCTCTCCCGCCACTAACTCGGCGATCAGAGATTTGGCTCCCTGGCCCGCACCGCGAAATTTGAGCACGTACATACCATCATCATCTGCTTCGACGATCGCGGGTAGCGACCCGCCCTCGCGCAAGGGAGTGACATATCTGGTAGCAGTGACTGTTCGCAAGCTGATACTCATGCTATTTTAGATTTTCGATTTGAGATTTTAGATGCAAAATCACTGATTTTATGAGGGTTTTGAGCACGAGTTTACAGTTGGATTCTTTATTTTAACTGGGACTGATGTTAAGTAGTTTGTTTAGTAAACTGATGACCAAAAGGACACAACTAATGTTGTGTCCCTACGGAATTTGGCCAAATCTTGCTTTGAGACAGTCATTAGTCATCAGTTATTAATCAACTAATAACTCATGACTAACCACTAATCAGTTGTACTAACGTGGTCGATTCTCTCTAATTGCCAGAGAATTTGGTTGCCCTCGCGCCGCACCCGCGAAACTACCCAATTTCGCCAAACCCAGTTGTCTCCACGACTGGTGACAGCGCTGGCATTTACATCCATCAAATCAGCCAGTTCAGAACTGGTAATCAAGTAGCCTTTGGTCGCAACCTCGTCGGCGATGTGCAACGTTTCGATCAGATTGCGGAGGTCTTGAACCCTCACCTCGCGGGGCAAGTTCTCCAGGGTATCGGCAGTTGAATCCATCATGGTAGAGTTGGAGCTCGGAAGGTCAGAAGTTATGACATAGGATTCTATCGTTTTGTTACCAGTTGCGTCCGTTTCTTCCGAAACAATTGTGTTGTCAAAGTGTAGGGGCTGTGCCCCCGTGCCCGCCCCGGCCTCGTCTCCAGTTGGTTTCTGCTGTTGCAGTTCGGGAGTGAGATTGTGCGAGAAGCTGCGGGCGATTTCATCGCATCTGTCGTTGTAGAAGTCGCCGGAGTGACCTCGGACGTGTTCCCACTGGATTTGTCGGGAATTCAGCTTGTCTAGCAGATGCCAGAGGTCTTGGTTGACAACATCTTTGCCCGTTGAGGTTTTCCAGCCTTTATTTTTCCAGCCTTGAATCCATTTAGTGATGCCGTTTTTAACGTATTCGCTGTCGGTGTAAACGGTGACTGGTTCGGTTTGACCGGAATTGGCAAAAAATTCCAGCGCAGCGACGGCGGCCTGCATTTCCATGCGGTTGTTAGTAGTTTGGGGGTCTCCACCCCCGAGTTCGTGACAGTTGCCGTCGGCGAAGCAAACTACTGCACCCCAGCCACCTGGGCCTGGGTTGCCGGAACAAGCGCCGTCTGTGTAGAGGCTTTTGATTTTGGGAGTTGTCATGAGCGAATTAATTTGTTATTTACAGGTAAGTTGTTTGCAAGTGCCATAATTAAGGCAATTGCGATAGTTTTACTTGCTGCTATGAAAAATGCCAACTTAAAGATTAAAAAGGTTGCGCTATTTATTTGTCCCTTTTCTTTGTTAATTTTTAATACTTTCGCGCAAGCACAGCCCATAGTGCCTGCTGCTGACGGTACGGGTACTGTTGTCACCCCCAGCGGCAACCGTTATGATATCAACGGCGGCAGTTTGTCGGGAGATGGCGCGAATCTTTTTCACAGTTTTGGGCAGTTTGGCTTGAATGAAGGTCAAATTGCTAATTTTCTGACTAATTCGGCTATTCAGAATATATTAGCTCGAATTGCTGGCGGGGACGCTTCGCTAATTAACGGTTTAATTACTGTCACGGGCGGCAATTCTAATCTTTTTCTAATTAATCCTGCGGGGATTGTGTTTGGCCCTAACGCGAGTTTGAATGTGCCGGCGGCTTTTACTGCAACTACTGCTACTGGTGTCGGTTTTGGTTCAAATTGGTTTAATGCTGCGGGTACAAATAATTTTAGCGCCTTGGTTGGTACGCCAAATGCTTTTTATTTTAGTGCGGGTGTACCGGGAAGTATTGTTAATGCCGGTAATTTAGCGGTGACTCCTGGGCAAAATTTGGCTTTGCTTGGCGGTACGGTTGTTAGTACCGGGCAGTTGTCGGCCCCGGGCGGGCAAATTACTGTTGCTGCTGTTGGGGGAGATCGGGTTCTCCGCATTAGTCAACCGGGGCATTTGTTGAGTTTGGAAATAGCAACGGGCGGAAATTTTGGCAATTCTCAACAGACTTTAAATCCTGTTTCTTTGCCGCAGTTGCTGACAGGTACTGGGCAAAATCAGGCGGCGGGTGTTGCGGTTGCGGATGACGGTTCTGTGCGGCTTGTGGGTTCTGGTTTGCAGGTGAATTCTGGGGATGTGGCGATTGCTGCTAATGTGTCTGGGCTGCCGCAGTTGAATGCGGGAAGTGCGAATTTATGGGCTGCGGAAAATCTCACGTTAGCGGGCGCTAGGCTGCAAACTATCGGGGATTTGAGTTTGCTGGGTGGGGATGCGGTGCGGGTCAGGGACAGCGCCCAGAATCCTTTTTTGGCGCAGGCTGGGGGGAATTTATACATTCAGGGCGAGCGCACGATCGACATTCTCACTCAAAATGCGATCGGCGGCTTATCTCTTCCCCCGCAATTCCAAAGCGGCGGCAACTTGAGTTTGGTTAGCAACGGCGTTATTTCGGGGGACTCTCACTTTGCTTCGGGTGGCAATTTTTCGATTCGCAATTTGTCGGGAATGCCGGGAAATTTCGTGAGTTTATTTGACCCGATTATCAGTTCGGAAGGAGATGTTTTCTTTGGAGATTATACCGGAGTTTCGCTGAAAGTCGAGGCGAAGGGGAGTATTGTTGGCGAGGATATTACAATTACCGGCCCCGATATTGCGTTGGGTAGGGAAAATGTGAGTGGCGATCCAGATATTGCTATTTTAACCAGCAGTCCGGCCTTAATTCTGCGGGCTGGAGTGCAAAATCTGGCAAATTCTCCTAATGTTCCTAATTCTCCTAGGGATACTCCTGGTGATAATGAACAACCTAATCCTTTAGGTGACGATGCAATATTTACTCCTGCGTCTATTTTGTCGAATAATTTGATTTATGTTGAAAATATTTCGGCTGGCGGGCCGGTGATTTTGTCAGCGCCGGGAACTATCGCAACTAGAGATATTAACGGCGGTCAAATTAATCTCGAAAGCAGGGAAGGGGCCGTGCTAGTTGGGGGCAGATTAACGTCTAGTTCGATAATTAATATTCAAGCTAATGACAATATTATATTGACAAGTGACATTTCTCGTGCTGATATCAACGGCAGTATTAGTCTGAATACTGTTCGAGGCAATATAGTAACAGGGTCGATCGATACTGGGACTTCCGGGGCGATCGAACTCAGAGCTTTTGGCAATGTGAATTTTGGGACTTTGCAGGGATCTAATGTTGATATTACCAGTAACTCCGGGGCATTGGGAGTTTTGACTGATGCCAATATCATTGTGCCTAATACTACACCAGTCAATATTACAGCAACTGAGAATATCAATTTGACAGCTTTTAGGGACTTAACGGTAGGCAATCTCACCGCTGCGACTGTCAATGCTAGCAGCAGCAATGGGAGTGTTAACACGGGGGCGATCGCTACTTCGGGAGATGTCAGAATTCTAGCGGGACAGGAAATCAACACAGGGGCAATAACTGTTAATCCTGTCGCCACAAATCCAGTTAATCCCATCATTACTACAGTAAATCTGGATGCCCAAACTAATATTAATGTTGCATCGATTAACGCGGGTACGGGTACTATTAATTTGAGAGCATCCAACGATTTAAATGCAGGGAGTTTGCAAGGTGGAACCGTTGAAGTCAATAGCGATCAGGGAAATATTGCGATCGGTAATACTACATCTCTTGGGAATATTAATATAATAGGTTCGGGAAATGTAAATTCCGGGAATTTGCTGGGAACAAGAGTTAATGTAAATAGCACTTCGGGAAGTATTAATATTGAAAACGCCACAGCAACAGCAAATACTGTCAATTTAACAGCGCTGCTAAATGTAAATTCCGGGAATTTGCTGGGAGGAATAGTTAATGTAAATAGCAATGCGGGAAGTATTAATGTTGGCAATATCGACGCCACAACAGGAAATGTCAACTTGACAAGTTCTGGTAATGTAAATTCCCAAAATTTGCGTGGAGTTGGAGTTAATGTAACTAGCAATACGGGAAGTATTAATATTGGCAATACGAACGCTACAACAGGAAATGTCAATTTAACCGCGCCGCTTGATGTAAATTCACGAGACTTGCAGGGAGTTGCAGTTGATGTCACTAGCAGCAGGGGAAGAGTCAGCACTGGTAATATAAGTGCTGCCGAAAGTGTGGGAATTTTAGCTGGAAACGAAATTGCAATTGGGCGAATAAATGTTAATCCTGTTGTTAGGGTCGATCGCACTTCTACAGTAAATCTTAACGCTCAAAATAATATCAGTGTTGCATCGATAAATGCTCCGGGCGGTAAGGTTGAGATCGCAACTCCGGGTTTAGTTCGAGTGACGGGTACTGTTGACCAAAATGGCACTCCTGTTAGCGTCTCGACTCTTGGCGACACTCAAGCGGGTACAGTTACGATCCGCCACGGCGGCGGCGATGTCAATCCGCCGATACCTTTTGCGGTTGGAGATGCGACGACTAACGGTACTGCTGGGGCGATCGCCAGCAATGCTTTGGGTACGATTACTCAGGGGCAATCTTTCATAAATTCTTACACTCAAGGCAATAGTGCGATCGTCACTACCAACCAACCAACCAATCCCGACATTCCAACTAATCCCGGCATTCCAACTAATCCAGGCATTCCAACTAATCCCGGCATTCCAACTAATCCCGGCATTCCAACTAATCCCGGCATTCCAACTAATCCCGGCATTCCAACTAATCCAGGCATTCCAACTAATCCCGGCATTCCAACTAATCCAGGCATTCCAACTAATCGCGATATTCCAACTAATCCCGACATTCCAACTAATCCCAATAGCCCTAATAATCCCAATAATCCCAATAATCCCAATAATCCCAATAATCCCAATTCGCCGCCCATATTACCAAGGGATAGATCGCGATTTGATAGAGGGCGATCGCTTTTCCCCGATCCGAACCAACCCTTTAGTCGCGAACAGCGGCAGAACCAAAACAGAATATCGCGAGATATAGGAAAACCGGGAGACAGGATGCCGCCCGAAAAAATGCAATCTCCCAGAGGACTGAGAAATTTCATCAATTCAAATATCAGAGATTCAGTTATTCAGTCAGCATTTCGCGGCGACATCGGCAAGAATTTGGAGGCCGGCAAAATATCGGAAGCTTTGTCTCTGCTGGACAAATCTTTCAGCCAAGAATTCGGGGAATATTTCGGCATCAACATCAGCAACGAGTTGGTATCCCCAGAGGAAATTCAAAAAAAATTAGCATCCGTGGGCGCAGAAACGGGCACGAAACCCAGCTTAATTTATCTGTTCTCGCAACCGGAAGAATTAAATTTAATGCTAATAAATTCTTGCGGTGAAGTGGTTCACAAAAGTGTATCGGCTGCGAACCGGGCAGAACTGCTGAAAGTTGTCACTCAGTTCAGGGATGAGATTACCAAACCGGGAGTGCGGGCTACTACGAGTTATCTACCATCTTCCCAACAGCTTTATAAGTGGATGATTGCGCCTTTAGAGGACAGTTTGAAAAAGTGCGGAACCGATACTATTTCCTTTGTGGTCGATCGGGGTTTGAGAGGTATGCCCTTTGCTGCTTTGCACGACGGACATCAATTTTTGGTGGAAAAGTACAATCTCAGCCTGATGCCCAGCATTAATTTAACAGATACTCGCTACGTGGATCTCAGAAATTCTCAAGTTTTAGCAATGGGTGCCTCGGAATTTTCCGAGCTGAATCCTTTGCCTGCAGTTCCTGCTGAAATAGCAGCTATTTCCCGAGAGTGGCCGGGAGTCAGTTTTCTGAATGAGGGTTTCACTTTGGATAATTTGAAGCGACAGCATCAAAGCCGGCCTTTTGGCATTATTCACTTAGCTACTCACGGCGAATTTCGACCAGGAGTACCGAATAATTCTTTTATTCAGTTGTGGAATAGTCGGCTGCGACTGGATCAATTGCGGGATTTGAGATTGAATGATCCGCAGGTGAATCTGTTAGTTTTAAGTGCTTGTCGGACTGCGGTGGGAGATGCACAGGCGGAGTTGGGTTTTGGGGGTTTGGCGCTGGAAGCCGGGGTGCAAACGGCTTTGGGAAGTTTGTGGTACGTGAGTGATGAAGGTACTTTGGGATTGATGAGTGAGTTTTACCAGCAGTTGAAGACAGCGCGAATTAAGGGGGCGGCGCTGCGACAAGCGCAAATTGCGATGTTGCGGGGAGATGTGCGTTTGGAGGGTGGCCGATTGCGGGGTTTGAGTCGGGGTGAGGGGGTGGAGTTGCCGAATTCGCTGCAAGGGTTTGCGGATTTAAAGTTGTCGCATCCTTATTATTGGTCGGCTTTTGTGATGATTGGGAGTCCTTGGTGATTGGTGATTAGTGATTAGTGATTTGTTATTGGTTGGATATTAATGATTTTTTAGAAGGTCAGGAATATGTAGAACGGGAGGTTTCTCCCCACTTCCCTTTTTTGTCGCCCTCTGAGATTATGGGATTTTTGGAAACGCAAAAAGATGTGGGGGAAACGTCGATGATTCGAGGGTTTAGGCAGTGGGTGAGGAGTCAAATTCAGTCTGGGGAATGAAAGGGAGATTTATCTATCTGAAAGGTAAAAAAATATTTTTTAGCTATAAATTCAAAAGAATACGCAGTCTTTCTTCTACCATCATTAATGTTGTGGGAGAAACTGTACCCCACAGTTCAAAAAATCTTTCTATACTGATCGATCGCACATCTTCACATTTAATGAAACTTCGCTGTCTAAGTCCTCCTTCTGGGGGGTTAACTTCGACGTGCCAGGGAATTCCTTTATCTTTCGATGTGACTGGTAATACGACAACTAATCCCGAAGCACCCTGATTGAATAAATCTACAGATGTCACTAGACAGGGACGCTTGCCAGCTTGCTCTCTTCCTCGTGTTGGGTTCAAGTCAATCAGCCATATATCACCCCGTGATGGTTTTGCGGATGTCATTCTAAACCATCCTCTAAAGTGATATCCCAAGCTTCCCGTTCTTCAATTTCTTCTTGCCAAGCTTCTGGGCGATCGCGTAAGGCAAGATAAGCTTGGTTGGCTGCTGCTAAAAACTGTTGTCTTCGGTATTGTTCTATTGCTTGTTCGAGAACTGTTTCGATTGGTTTTCCTGAGAGTGCAGAGATTTCTGCGAGGGTTTGATAAGATGTATTGCTAATTGTAACTGTAGAAGTTTGATCCATGTTACTTTTTTACTTACCTCGACTTTACGCAACTATTATAGCTTAAAAGCTTGGGGTCGCACAGGCGAGACGCCCGTGTCACGATGGAGGCAGATGAATGAAAGGGCGATTATCTGTGGGATTAATTCACCCACAATTACCAAAAATATCGCATTGATTTCGTCTCAAATCCTGTAATCAGAAAAAAGGGTGTAAGCATTTAGCGCTACACCCTGTCACAGGTTTCTAATCTTGCCGAAGATACTATTTGCTACGCAGAAGGAAGTTAAACAAAATTAAAGTCGCGACGGGAAGACGTGACATTAAAGCTCAGGTCAGGCACGTTTTTGACAAGAGCCAGCGTATCTCCGCCCGTAGTTTGTATGAGCGTATCATTGCCCTGACGGGTGAGGCGATACTGACTGGCATTACCGCGCAACTGGATATAGTCATCGCGGAAGTTGTAGTCAAGAATCGTGGCTTGACCGTTTCCTAGGTAGAACATCCCCTGACGGGTATTCCCCAGAACGAAGGTATCAGCCCCTGTCCCTCCTTCTAAGGTGTCGAAATCGGGGCTATTGAAGCTGGCGTAGCCGTCGAGGTAGTCGTTGCCCGCCCCACCGTTCAGATAGTCGTTACCTGTTTCACCGTAGAGGGTGTCGTTGCCACCATTACCAATCAAAGTGTCGTTGGTGCTGCGCCCGTAGAGGGTGTCATTTCCCGGCCCACCAGTGAAAACTGTGCCGCCTGAAGGCGGGGGTGGAGGGGTAACACCGCCTCCATTATTGCCATTGTTCTTCAACTCCGAATAAGCTTGAAGAGGACTGATGGTAGCATTCAAGATCAAATTTTGGTTGGGACTTGCGCCATTAGTTCCTCCGTAAGCGTGACCATTTTCAACTTCAAGGTGTAAGTGATTTGCCCCTGATTGATTGCCAACTTGACCCAGGAGTTGGCCGGCACTGACAGAACTTCCTTGTCGCCAATTTCCAGTTCCTTGCAAGTGACCGTAAACCCATTGACGACCATCACTGCTATTAACTCCGATAAATGCTCCATCACTAGCGGAATACGATGTCCAAGCAACTGTACCGCCAATTGGAGCTCGGACTGAAGTTCCTGCCTGAGCACCGATATCAATGCCAGCGTGCCATTTTTTAAAACCATTGTAGTAACCCTGGTCGTAGGCATAACCCGCTGTCATGGGATATGATTTCCCTAAAACTGCTGTAGATAAGTTCGTAAAGACTTGTTTGACTTCAGATGAACTTTCTCCATTAGATGTGTTTCCATCAAATAAAATATCATCGCCACTAGCTCGATCCCATTCATAACTATTTGTTGGTAAAGGCATTGCGGTTACTCCTTTTGTAATGTTGAGTGCTATTTTTTACTGAAAATAGAATCCAAAGTTATGAGCTTCACCTAACCCATTTTTCCCTGAGTGAGTGGGGAAATCATGGGTTAGCAAAACCTGTAACTGAAATCTATTTAAATTGCTGTACAAGACCATCTAAAAGAATCTTGCTATAAGTATCAAGTTTTGTCGTCGGGAGAAAAGGGAGTTAAGAACGGACTTAAGGTTTTCCGGCAAAATCCTGTAAAGCCAGAGCCAGAGAGACTTTATTCGATCGAATATTTAGACACTAAAGTTCTTAACTGCCTTAAAATTGAAAAAAATATGCTATCTACCGCAAGGCAGACCTAAATCTATCAATCCTGAGTTAAGACGCACAATTATATGACTCAACACAAGGCAAGACGCGATCGCGGTCGCATATTAACTGACAAAGGATGGAAGAAAATCTACGATGCTATCAAAGAAAAATTTCCAGACGGACATACATTCCAAGCTATATCCGATCTAACCGATCCCGCAATACATCAAGAGTCGGTATATTCTGTATCTTGTGATACTGTTTCTAATATATTGAATCGACGGGCTGGGGCTGACAAAGTGAGGATTGAAAGTCTTTTTAGAGCGTTTGGGCTAAATCTAGACGCGAATGACCATGCTTCGGTCAAAACTCATACGTTGTTAATGTCAAACTCGGATTTTGTAGATGCTGAAGGGGCGATCGCACATCCCTCAGTACCAAACCAGAATTTTGTGGGACGGGAAGAGGCGATCGCCCGCCTCAACACCCATATCAACCAAGGCGCAAAAATCATCGTCATCCAAGCTGCGGGCGGTGTGGGTAAAACGAAGTTGGCCGAGGAATACTTCAACTCTCAGGGTTTTGAGTTAGTGATACACCTCCCGATGGCAAAGGAAAAAGAGAACATCCAACTTGTAGAGAGTGTAATTGAAGGATGGCTGAAACAAGACTTTGACGAAGAACCAGGGCGAGAGTTTTGGGAAATGTTGCGGCGACTAAAACGGCAACTTCAAACTCGCAAAATAGGTGTGTTAATTGATAACTTAGAACCCGCACTAGATGGACAAGGCAGATTTATTGAGCCCCATGGCCGCTATGTTGAATTGTTGCGAGTTTTGGCTGATGCAAATGTGCTGTCTGTGACGCTGATAACCAGCCGCGATCGCCTGTGCGAACCTGATATAAATGTTGCTCACTATTAGACCTCTTGCGAAAGTCTCAGGCGATCTCTAATTTAGTCTTTAAAGAAAGTTCATAATTATAAATGCCAGCGA
>NZ_JAUBPU010000088.1:0-16910 GCF_036700885.1 Microcoleus sp. S13_B4 | reverse complement strand
GTTCAGTTTTTTGCCTTTAGTTCGCGGTTGTTTGAACCGCTTCTCTTCTGGCGCTTTATTAATGTATCAACTCTCCCTAGGGTTGTCAAGCGTTTTGCGAAAATTTTTTTGACTTTTTTTTGAAGCTATACACACCAAGGCTTTTGGCTCTTTGTTTCCAATCCTGCCTCCGCTGGCTGACTCCTCTTTTAACTATGGGGTCTTTTTTTTTGCAAGATGGGACTTTTGGGGGGAGGATTTACCGCGCATGGGTACAATATCTCTACGTGTAGATATTCTATATAGATGTTCGATCGCCCGCTTATGAAAAAATCTGCTGCTCGCCCTACTGCCTTGTTTGTTACCTGCGCTTTACTGCTGATCGCTTGCAGTCAGACAAACACTCCCCAAACCTCTACTACAGCATCTCCGGCGACTTCGCCATCTCCCGGTGCTTTGCCAGAGGGTTCGCCTAGTGGGGGTAGTTCCAACACTATATCTATAGGTATTGGGGTAGCCCAAACTAGCAATGTGGCTTTACTGGGTCAAGAACAGATGGCTGGGGCAAAGATTGCCCAGAAGTATTTCAACGATCAAGGCGGGGTGGATGGGACGCCTATTAAACTGGTGTTCCAAGATACTGGTGGAGATGAACAAGGGACTATTAATGCTTTTAATACTCTGATCAATCAGGATAAGGTCGTGGGTATTGTGGGGCCCACCCTGTCACAACAAGCTTTTAGTGCCGATCCGATCGCCGATCGCGCAAAAGTTCCCGTACTCGCACCATCCAACACTGCTAAAGGCATTCCCCAGATTGGCGATTATGTGGCCAGAGTCTCCGCGCCTGTCGCCGTAGTAGCACCTAATGCGGTGAAAGCAGCACTGAAGCAAAATCCCAATATTAAAAAAGTCGCCGTGTTTTTTGCTCAGAATGATGCTTTTAGCAAATCTGAGACTGAAACTTTTCAGACAACGGTTAAAGATATGGGACTGGAATTGGCAACAGTCCAAAAATTCTTGACTACTGATACAGATTTCCAATCTCAAGCTACTAACGCGATAAATGTCAACCCCGATTTGATAATTATTTCCGGGTTAGCCGCCGATGGAGGCAATTTAATTAAGCAATTGCGGGAGTTGGGCTACAAAGGTGCGATCATTGGGGGCAACGGTCTGAATACTTCTAATGTATTTGCTGTTTGTAAAGCACTCTGTGATGGAGTTTTGATTGCCCAAGCCTACAGCCCGGAATACGAAAATGAAGTTAATAAGGCTTTTCGCGATGCTTATCGCGCTCAATTCAAGAAAGAACCGCCTCAGTTTAGCGCTCAGGCTTTTACTGGCGTACAAGTTTTTGTTGAGTCATTAAAGGCAATTAATGCTAAGTCTAAGGTTAGTGAAAAGCCGTTGGCCGAGTTACGTACAAATTTGAATCAGCAGTTGTTGGGTGGCAAATACAATACGCCTTTGGGGGAAATTTCTTTTACGCCTGAAGGTGAGATTAATCAGAAAGAGTTTTATGTGGCACGGATTAAGATGGAGGCGGATGGCAATAATGGTAAGTTTGAGTTTTTGAAATGATTGGAGAGGCAAGTTGAGCAACGGATTCCTTCGACAAATTTAAGGCAGTTAACAGATGTCGGGAAGACCGAAGAAGTAAGAGGGAAGAGGGAAAATCCGTGACGTATTTGTTGTTGAATAATTTTAGTGTGATGCTCAATTTTTAACGGGTGATGGACTTAACTCTGTTTTTGCAACAATTTCTGAATGGTTTGTCGATCGGCAGCGTGTATGCTATTTTTGCTCTGGGCTATACGCTGGTGTTTTCGATTTTGGGAATTATTAACTTTGCTCACGGTGCAGTATTTACCTTGGGTGCTTATTTCACCTATGCGCTGATGGGAGGGACTTTCGGTTTTAATGGGTTGTGGGCTAATGCTAGAATTCCCGTGGAATTGCCTTTTGCTGTGGCGTTAATTTTGGGCAGTGTCATGGCTGGTGTAGTGGGAGTAATTGTAGAACGAGTTGCTTTTTTGCCTTTGCGTCGCCGACACTCAGATTCTCTGCTGACAGTGGTTTCTAGTTTGGGTGTAGCAGTGGCGATCGCCAATATCATCCAATATCTTGTAGGTGCGGAGATTTACACTTTTCCTGCTAACACTTACGGCTATTTGCCTGCTGCCATTAACTTCGGTACAGCGGATAAACCGATTCCAATTCGTACTGTTCAAATAGTAATTTTTGCGGTATCAGTTGCGATTGTGGCTGTCTTAACTTACTTAATAAATTTCACTAAGTTTGGCAAAGCAATGCAGGCGGTGGCTGAAGATGCTACTACTTCTAGTTTGTTGGGGATTGATACCGATCGATACATTGTATTGACGTTTTTTGTGAGTAGTTTTCTGGCAGGTTTGGCGGGGAGCTTGGTGGGTTCTAGTGTGAGTATTGCTGGGCCGTATTTTGGTATTGCTTTTGGTTTGAAGGGTTTGGCGGTGATTGTGCTTGGGGGGCTGGGGAGTATTCCTGGGGCGGTTTTGGGTGGGTTTATGATTGGTTTGGTTGAGGCTTTTGTGCCTGGTGATTTTTCGGCTTATAAGGATGCTGTTGCTTTTGGTATATTGTTTCTTATGCTATTGGTTAGACCGCAGGGTTTGTTTGGACGGCGTTTGATTCAGAAAGTCTAGGCTGATTTGCAGGGCATCTCCTAAGCCTAGACGGTGGGGAAAAGGGAAAACGGGTTTCGAGCAAAGACTATCACTAAACCAGCCCGTCTCAACTGTTGTGGAGTTTTATGTATTTACCTAGAAAACTTATTCATACCTCAGAGGCAGTTTGATGAATTCGGAAGTTCCATTAATAGTAAGCAATCGCCTTTTTTTGCGATTAGCAAATCAAGACGATATCTGCAAAATAATTAAATTTTACAGAGACAATCAAATATTTTTTACTCCCTGGCACCGACAGTGGGCGGAGGAATTTTTAACTGAAAGTTATTGGGAAAAACAAGTAGAGAAAGATTTCCAAGGCTTTAAATCTGACCGATCTTTAAAGCTATGGATTTTTGATAAGGATAATCCTGAGTATATTGTCGGTAACGTTAATTTTGATAATTTTGTACGAGGGGCCAGTCATTTTTGCTTTTTGGGATATAATCTGGCAGAAGCGCAACAAGGTAAAGGTTATATGACAGAAGCTGTAAAAATAGCAATTCACTATGTTTTTGAAGAGTTAAATTTACATCGTCTTATGGCAAATTATATGCCTAACAATCAGCGTAGCGGTCATGTACTTAAAAGATTGGGATTTGTGGTGGAAGGTTATGCTAGAGACTATTTATTGATAAATGGTCGGTGGGAAGACCATATTCAGACTAGCTTAATAAATCCCAATTGGAAACCAAGCTAACCCGATTTTTTAAATAACTTCTAATCTCAAATATCTAAAATTAAATGGCTACGTTTTTTACTACTTATGGGTTTCTGATTGTCTCAATGTTGCTGGGTGCAATGTTGGGAATGTCGCTCTATTTACCTCTAATGACTGGTCAGTTGTCTCTGGCTAGCCCTGGTTTTTATGCGTTGGGTGGGTATATTGCGGCGATTTTATCTACGACGGTGTTTAAGCCGACAGGGGGTTTATTTCCCCTGCCACTGCTGTTATTGGAAATGATAATTGCAGGGGTTGTTTCGGGGTTGCTGGGGATTTTGGTGGGAATTCCGGCGCTGCGGTTGAGTGGGATTTATTTGGCGATCGCAACTATTGCATTTGTGGAAATTTTGCGGGTTTTATCGCTGAATCTGGATATCACTGGCGGGGCTGTGGGCATTTTTGGGATTCCGCAACCGTTTGGGACGCCGATCGAGTATTTGTGGATTGTATTGCCTTTACTGTTGGTAAGTATGGCGATCGTCTATCGGCTGGAACGGATTCGGGTGGGGCGGGCTTTTGCGGCGATTCGGGCTGATGAGTTGGCGGCTGATGCGATCGGCATTAACCCAACTTTTTATAAGGTTTTGGCTTTCACGTTAGGTGCTGTTTTAGCTGGGGTTGTGGGTGCAGTTAGTGCCCATTTTTTGAATACTTGGAACGCCCGTCAAGGTACTTTTGATGCTAGTATTATTTACTTGACTTCTGTGTTGATTGGTGGTAGCAGAACGTTTCTGGGAGCAGTTTTGGGTGGGATGGTATTTACTGCTTTGCCGGAGGTTTTGAGGGGAATGGCGACTATTCAGGGATTGCCGATTTGGTTGGCACAATTTCTGCGGGATGGGCGGTTAATTATTTTTGGGTGGCTGATTGTTTTGGGGACAATCTTTTTTCCGCAAGGTTTGGTTACGCCGGCGTTGTTGAAGAGGTGGAGGAAGGGCGATCGTACTTCTGTTTAAAAATCATAAATCGTTAGAAAGTTCGGGCAAATATCGCGCGCCCTGCCACATTTTATAGGAAACTTTTTAGGCGTTCCTTAATCAGGGTATGAAAAAAATAAGTGGAAAATTCAGAAGCTTTGTGATACTGGTTTCTATGATTTGCATATTTAGCTTTTCATACCGTAAATCAGCAATGCCATTTTTTAGTCAACACAAACTAAAGTCTTTACTATCAACCATTTTAATTGTGTGCAATTAAACCAACATCATATTCTGCCAAATCTTAAGAGTTTTATCACTGCTACCGCTAGCCAAAAACTCTCCTTCATGACTAAAATTAACCGAATAAACCGAGTTAGTATGACCCCCAATATTACAAATTTCTTGACCGTCTTTCACTCGCCAAATCTTGATAGTTTGATGGCTGCTGCTAGCCAGAATCTCCCCATCGGGACTAAAAGCAATAGAATCAACATACCAAGAATGTCCTCTGATAGTTAAAACTTCTTGCCAATCTTTGACCCACCAAATCTTAATAGTATTATCGTGGCTGCCGCTAGCCAAAAATTCTCCATTTGGACTAAAAGCTATGCAGCGAACAGAGTCTGTATGACCTGTAAGCGTGCGAATTAGCTTCCCATCTTTAACTCGCCAAATTTTGACTGTTTTGTCCCAACTGCTGCTAGCAAGAGTTTCTCCATCAGGGCTAAAAGCAACAAAATAAACTAAATTGATGTGACCCGCAAGCGTGCGAATTTCTTGCCCGTCTTTGACTCGCCAAATCTTGATTGTTTTGTCCCAACTGCTGCTAGCAATAATTTTGCCATCGGGACTGAAAGCTGCGCCGTAAACTGAGTTACTGTGACCGATGAGGGTGTGGATTTCTTGTCCATCTTTCATCCGCCAAAGTTTTACTGTTTTGTCGTGGCTGCTGCTGGCTAGCATCTGTCCGTCCGGGCTGAAAGCTACTGTATAAACCGAGTTAGCGTGTCCTGTGAGGGTGACAATTTCTTGCCCGTCTTCAACTCCCCACAGCTTGATTGTTTTGTCATCGCTGCCGCTGGCTACAACTTCTCCGTTGGGGCTGAAAGCCACAGAGTAAATTAAGTTTTTGTGACCTGTGAGGGTGTGAAAACATTGCCAGTTATAGGTTTGCTGTTGGGGCTGGGGGGGAGTTTTTCCTGGTTTAACTAACTTGGAATTTGTTTGAGGAATTGCTAGATCGATCGCAACTTGGGGATTAATTTCTTTTAATACTTCCACAGCCGTTTGATAGCGGCGGTTGGTAGCGTTCTCAATCATTTTGTCTAAAATTTTCCCGAGTTGTTCACTCACCGGGTTGTTGGCCAAATACTGCCGCCATATCCAGGCATCTTCACCAGGATCGAAGAGGTCAAAAGGGGAAACTTGAGTTAGCAAATACAAACAAGTTACGCCTAAACTGTACAAATCGCTGCTAAAAAATGCTTTGCCTCTAGCTTGTTCGGGGGCAATGTATTCGGGGCTGCCGATGCTGGTTCCTGTTTTGAGTAATGCTGTACCTGTGGCAATTTTTGCGGCGCCAAAGTCTACTAAAACTAATTGTTTGTCGGCGCGGCGGATGATGTTTCCGGGTTTGATGTCTCGGTGAATAACGTTGTGGGAATGGATGAAGTGAAGGACGGGTAATAAGCTATTGAGTAAGTCTTGAATTTGATTTTCTGTAAATGTGCCTTCTGTTTCTACAATTTGTGCTAAATTTTGCCCGTCGATAAATTCTTGGACTACATATTGTCGGCCCTCTTGGATGGAATAGGCTAAGAGTTCGGGAATTTGAGGGTGTTTGCCCAATTCGTCTAATCGCATTGCTTCTTGTTCAAAAAGTTCGGCTGCTTTTTTGCTGTTGCGATTGCTTGCTGATGGGATGAGTTGGGTTTCTGCGGGTAAAAATTGTTTGATGACGCAGCGAGGTTTTGAGGGTTTGTCTTCGTCAACGGCGAGGAATGTTCTACCAAAACCGCCTTGTCCGATCGCCTTTATGGCCCGGTAGCGATCGCGCAGCAGCAGTTTTGACCGACAATTTCGGCAAATTTTGGCTGCGGGAGGGTTTTGTGGCTTGGAACAGTTGGGATTTAGGCAGTAACTCATTCGATTTTGGATTTGAGGTTTTAGATTTGGGATTTTAGATAAGACGGCGGTTGAAACCGCGTCTATACCAACGATGTCCGCCGACGCGGACTGAAGAAAATAACAAAATTTTAACCGCCTTTGTCTTCAACCCGCGGAGGCGGGTTTTGTTTGTATAGACGCGGTTTCAACCGCCCGGTCTTCTTATCCCAAGCTATTTTAAAAATTCCACATAACGGGGTTATCGTCTAAAGGATCGGTGACAGTGCGCCCGATCGCCTCCATCTCTTTTAATTCCTCTTCACTCAATTTTACCTCACCAGCTTTAGCATTTTCGGCTGCTTGTTCCCTCTCGCGCGCGCCAACAATTGCATTTTTTTGTGGCTGGGAAATCAACCAAACTAAGTAGTTAAGCAAAATTAATTACATAATTATCTCCAAATTGTTTAAATTTTTTTTCGACCGATGAAACAAGAGCTTGCCAGCTAGAGTAGGCATCTATTTCGAGCCATTCATATTTGATAAACCGCCACAAAATCTCAAGGAAATTTAATTCCGGTGAATAGCCTGAGTTGATTTAATGCTGTTTGCACTCGGGCGTAATTTTCTTTGATGAACAGCTTATTTGGGGCGCGGTGGTCGCCTTCTTCAAACTTGTGTTCTGGCCCGAATTTACTTGTCAATCTTTCTTGAGCTAGAGATGAATAGGCAAGGATGGAGATATGATTGTCCACACAATAGGACATAACATCTTTTTCTACCCAGCGCCTAAACAGAGAATATGGCGGTTGCAAGTTGTCGATGCGTCCGTATTGGGTGGCTTCTTCTATTGAAGTGCAGGAGAAGTGAGAAACGCCGATCGCCCGAATTTTTGCTGATCTTTTAACTTATTCAGGGCGTCCATTGTTTCTGCAATTGGCCCTAAGTTGGAATTCAAAGTGCCAGCGGGCCGGTGGATTTGGTAAAGGTCAATATAATCGGTGTTGAGGTTTTTTGGTTCTTCCGTATTTAGTATGCTAAATACAGAAGAACCAGATTGTTTTGGGTTTCTATCAGTTTAATCTGCTTGTGGGGTGGCTTTTACCGGTCTTACTTATTGCCTATTCCAAAGTTAGTTTAATCTGCGTGTGGGATCTGCATTCCTAGCGGGTCCCTCAAGAGATTTTCCTAACTTAGGTGCGTAGTGGGAACCCTACATAATCTTAGGCACTTTAAAAAACTCTCCATCGCGATCAGGAGCTCCCTCCAAAATACTTTCTCCCTTAGCAAAAGGTTGCAAATCGTCCGATCGCATTACATTACTAACATCGATCGCCCGCGTTGTCGGTTGCACCTTACTCGTATCTAGTTCACTCAACTGCTCGAAATAATCCAAAATACCGTTAAGTTGACCAGTAAACTGCTCTTCTTCTTCAGGCGTTAATTCCAATCTTGCTAAATTCGCTACTTTCCGAACTTCTTCTCTATCAATCATAAAAATCGGGAATGGGGAATGGGGAATGGGGAGTGGGGAATGGGGAATTGGTTATCAAGAATAATAACAAACAACAAACATAGAACAAATAACTAATGCCCGATGCCCCATTCCCATCCTAGTTAAAAATATACATCAATTTGCGATCGACCTGTCGTCTTCAGCCAATTTTGTACCTCAATGTAATTGTTGGGAGCCAAGCGAATAGCCTCCTTCCAATAATCTGCCGCTTTATCAAACAGCCCTTCCGCCGCTTCAAGATTGCCCGCTTCCTTTTCTTTTTCCCCTTGATAGTGGTAAATCACAGCAATATTATTCAGTGCTTGTGGCATTCTCGGATTGAGCTCTAGGGCTTCGCTGTAATATTCCAAACCTTTATCGTGTTCGCCGTTGCTAGTATGGATCAGCCCCATATTGTACAAGACATAACTGCGATCGTAAGGATCTTCCTCCAACTTCAGCGCTTCCTGATAATTTTCCAGCGCTTCAGCATATTCGCCATCTGCTTGAGCTGACATACCATCTCGGTAATAAGCAAAAGCTTCCTTCGCCTGCTTTTTCGCCGGCATCATCTTCAGGATGATATCAGCCATTACCGTGAAACTTTTGTCAATAAAGTTATCGTTGCGTTGAGTTCTTGGCATATGCGATTCTTTGGTTAGTGGCTAATCATAAAAATTAGCCTGTAAAGTTTTCCTATTAATAATTGCGCCACTGCTGTAGTGGGCCGTGGTGTTGAGGGCGCTAAAAAGTTTAGTCGATCGCAACTGCGAACCTTAAAACACGCCCTTGGGTTTAACACTCTCGCAAGCTCTATCTATTTTATATAAGTCTTGCAAGACTTGCAAAAAAACTAGATTTCTTTAACCTCTCTCGCACTCTACACAAAACTTACAAAAACCCGCACCTGTGGAAAAAGTTCGGCTGAAGGGTGCAGGGGCAATCCTCTTCGATGGCTTTCCTTCGGATTGCGAAAACTAAGGCCAACGGGCGAGCGCGCACCGTACCCTACTAACGGTAGCCATAATCCCCCCTCGTTGACCCTCAGAGCAAACAAGCAAATAGCCTGCCGAGGAGAAATTCAATCACAAAGTTTTATTAAGCTATCCGAGTTCAGCCTATACTTAAAAGTTATTCGGCAAAACACTAGCAATATTTTGCCCCAAAGTCAAGGGAAGCATCAAAAAAAATTAGAAACCCGATCGCCAAAACCAGCTCGAATTCCCGCAATATATAATAAAAATAACCGGGTAATTTTCACAGAGAGAAACCTATGGCTCCGAATCCCACCATTATGCAAGCCGTCGAACAACTTGGCTACCGCGTTACGGTTGGAGACGTGGCGGCAAAAGCTGGATTAGATGTTAATTTTGCCCAACGAGAACTGTTAACCCTCGCCTCCGAAGCAGGTGGCAACCTGCAAGTAGCAGAGTCCGGCGACATTGCCTACCTATTTCCCAAAAACTTTCGAGATATTTTGCGAAACAAATTCTTGCGCTTGCAGTTGCAGGAATGGTGGCAAAAAATCTGGCGAGTTTTATTTTACCTGATTCGGATATCTTTTGGCATAGTGCTGGTAGCTTCCATCCTCTTAATTTTTGTTGCTATTACGATTTTACTCTCCAGCGGCGATAGCAATAACGGCGGCGGAGGAGGAGAGGGTGGCGGCGGGGGTGGCAGAGGTGGCGGCTTTTTGTTTTTTCCGTACTTCTGGAACGACTTAATCTGGATATTTTACTGGAACCATGACCAACCATACTACCAGCAGCGATCGCGCTTAACTGGCCAAAAACCCCAGATGAGTTTTCTGGAAGCAGTTTTCTCCTTTATATTTGGAGATGGCAATCCCAATAACAATCTAGAAGAGCGCAAATGGAGCGATATTGCCACTGCAATCCGCAACAACCGAGGCGCAGTCGCCGCCGAACAAATTGCCCCGTATCTCGACAATCTCGGACAGGGATACGCCCAAGAATACGAAGAATATATGCTATCGGCTCTCGCGCGTTTTGACGGCCGTCCCGAAGTCAGTCCCGAAGGGCAAATAGTCTACCACTTCCCGCAATTGCAAACCACAGCCACCGAGAGAAATACTGAACCAGTAGCAGCTTATTTGCGAGAAATGCTGTGGCGTTTCAGCCACGCCAGCTCCGGCCAAGTCATGCTTGCAGCAGGGTTGGGAGCCGTCAATCTGGTTGGTGCGCTAGTTTTGGGGAATCTATTAGCTAAAAGTGCGATCGCAGGTGGATTTATCGGTTTCGTCAGCGCTATTTATCCAATGCTGCTGATTTACGGCGTCGGATTTCTCGCAATTCCTTTAATTCGCTACTTCTGGATTCAATGGAAAAATAGCCGCATAGAAGCCCGCAATCAAAAGCGTCAGCAGCGAGCAATGTTATTAAACGAACCCGATGCAAACTTGAGCAAAAAACTGGCCTACGCCCGGGAATTTGCAGGAGAAAACGTTCTGACTGGAGAAGATTTAGCTTATACCACAGAAACGGAATTAACACAACAAGAACTAGAACAGTCAGCAAAAATAGATGCCGAATGGCAGCGCAGGATCGATCGCTCAGACGACTTGTAATAATGACAAAAAACAGTTGTTTGTTGTTAAGTTGCGTAGAACAAAAATCTTGCACCCTTTTCAATACCCGGCAAGATGCCTGTTGCACAATAAAATATCTTTGTTGTGTGTAGAACGGGCTTCTAGCCCGTTGCTAAGAAGGGTAAAAAATGTCAATCTTTACTAATGCCATAATTTTTTATACTCCGCTTTTTTTCAAATAACCTTAGGGCGTTTAAAAATCAAACAATTTTGGTCATACTTCGAGTCGTGATCCAGAGCCACAAGTTCCCACCCCTCCTCCCCTAAATGGTTAACAAATAGATGCAGCGAGCCTTGTTTCCAATCTCGCTGTTCTTCACCATTTACATATAAACTAATCAGCTTGTTTCCAAAAGGATACATATTCGCATCCACAAATAAATACTCCCACTTTTGCATAGCAATCCTTAATGTAGTTAGTTGGCACTTGGCAGTTGGCAGTTGGCCGTAGTTAGTAGTTATTGGTTATTGGTTGTTGGCTCTAATAACCAATGCTTTTCGGCGAAGATGCTTTTCGCCCCACTTCCAGATTCCCAATTACCAATGCTTTTCGACCCAATTCCCAATTCCCAATTCCCAATTCCCAGCAGTTACTGGACTGCAATTCTAGCCAAAGTAGTACCCCGGTAATAGTGCAACAAAATCTGCTGGTAGCCGTATCCCTGTCTGGCCAAATTGTAGGCCCCCCACTGACTCATTCCTACAGCGTGACCGAAACCTTTGCCAGCAACTTGAAAACCCGTAGGAGCTTGGCCCGGGTTCCTGGCGCTCACACTGCCCCCGTACTGAGGAATCACTGTAAAGCGGGTACTCCTCAAATTTAGAACCTGGCGTAAATCTGCGCCAGTCATGACCCTAGAACCGCCATCTCCGATTACTTTCATTCTCAAAACGCTGCCGTAAGCGGTAGTGCGTTCTGGCTTCATCGAGATCACATTGCCCACGCCAGAAATCTTACTGCTGATTTGAGCCCGAGAAAAATTTTCTTTCCATTGGTAAACCGGCGCCCCTTGGTCGAAGTCAGGAACAGCACGCAGGTAAGGCAGAGGTTCCGTCCAAACATCCTCGACATTTTCAGTATGTCCCCCAGACGCAGAGTGGAAAACGGCTAAAATTATCTGACCGTTGTAGGCCAGAACTTGACCGGCGGTTGCATCGACTGCGGAATAAGTCCCAGAAGATTCTGTTTGCAGTCCTTTGTAAACCTGCGAAGACTGAGTGCTGTCCACGTCATAAAGGTCGGTTTCGCTTTTCAGGCGCTGGTGGATAGCGTAGGAACGGGCTGCGACTGCTTGGGCTTTCAAAGCCTCTTGAGGCCAATTGCCACTCATCTCCGCGCCGAGAACGCTGTAGAGATATTGTTCGATATCGACGTAGTTGATGGCAGTCAAGCCTCCTTTTTGGGGAACTAGAAGCGTGCGTCCCCGATACCACCGATCGCCAATCCAAACATAACCGTTCCCCGTCGGCTCGATCCAAACTTGGTTGGCCGCCCAGCGACCAATTGCCACTGTTCCCGATCGAAATTGAGCTGACTGAGAACTGTTTGCCGACAGTTCGCCCAAATTGCGCCCGCTACCGTCGCGGATTGCAGCCTTAGTAGAACTGCCGACTTTTACCTGACTTGCCCCGTCTTGTACCGCCACTCGCAAGATCAGCGCGGCCTGTGCTGGGGCTACCATTGCCAGCCAAAACAACAGCGAAATCCAAAAGTAGCGTTTTTTTAATGTCGAAAAAACGGAACCAAAAAATACTCCTGACTGCATTTGAAAATTTTCCTCCTGTGCTGTATGAGTTTAAGAATTTTTAAGGGAAGGCAAGGGAAAAAGGAAGGGGAACGGAAGAAACAAAACGTTAGAATTGGGTGGATCACTCTGTACGCTTGTCAAAAATGATTTTAGCGAAGAGATGTTCGCAGGAACAGCGATTTATCCCGGTTCCTGCCTGCGACTATTTCCTATATGTCGGATTTGTCGCACTCTGGATATATGTAACATATTTTTTAAGACTTAATTGAGGTGATTTGACTCTTGCAGATTACATTTCTCGGAACTAGCTCCGGTGTCCCCACGCGATCGCGCAACGTTTCCAGCATCGCCCTCCGGCTGCCCCAGCGAGCGGAACTCTGGCTGTTTGACTGTGGCGAAGGAACTCAGCACCAGTTTCTCCGCAGCGATCTCAAAGTCAGCCAACTAAGCCGCATTTTCATAACTCACCTGCACGGCGACCATATTTTCGGCTTAATGGGTTTGCTGGCTAGCTGCGGTTTGGCGGGGAATGTCAAGCGCATCGATCTTTACGGGCCTCCGGGACTTGAAGAATATTTGCAAGCTGGCGTTCGTTATTCTCAAACTCATTTTTCTTACCCGGTTAAGGTACACAAAATTCACGAGGGAGTCATCTATGAAGATGACGAATATATTGTTAGCTGCGGCCCTTTGAAGCACCGAGTTACTGCTTTTGGTTATAGAGTAACTGAGAAAGACCGTCCGGGACATTTTGATGTAGAAAAAGCAAAGGCTGTGGGTATTCCTTCCGGGCCGCTTTACGGTCAATTAAAACAAGGAAAGACGGTAAAGTTAGACGACGGGCGAGAGTTTAAAGGTACTGATTTTTGCGGCCCGGATCAAATTGGGCGCAAGTTTGTGTATTGTACGGACACGGTTTTTTGTGACGGGGCGGTGGAATTGGCGAAGGATGCTGATTTGTTGGTGCATGAAGCTACTTTTGCTCATCAAGATGCTCAAATGGCCTTCGATCGCCTCCATTCAACTTCGACAATGGCGGCTCAAGTGGCTTCGATCGCTGGGGCGAAACAGCTAATTATGACGCATTTTAGCCCGCGTTACGCTCCGGGGAATGCGATCGTCCTGGATGATTTGCTCAAGGAAGCGCAGGCTATTTTTCCGAATACGAAAATGGCCTATGACTTTTTGACTTACGAAGTGCCCAGGCCTGTTTAAAACTAGGGTTGATCAGACCTGAGATTTTACAGTATTTTCAATAAGGGCGATCGGGGCGGGCTCTTCGGCCCAGCCCCTACTCCCCACAAAAACATTAATCTCTTGTAGAATAGAGCATCGGGCTTTTTATGCCTTGCTATTGTCAATAAGCACCTATACCTGAGTTGTGATCGCCCTCGCCCCCCTTCACCAACTTCAATCTAAAATCTCAAATCTAAAATCCCAAATCGAGCGATCGCCCCCAGCGACGGCCCAGGAGACCCAATGGTTGCTACAATCGGGGAGGGTATATGTTGTGGCTAACACTACAGCCCGTAACCCTGAAAGCTAATAGCTAAATTATTAAAAATCTGCCTCTCCTGCCATGTTTAAAAATCTGCTAGGCGATCCCAACGCGCGCAAACTGAGAAAATTTCAGCCTTGGGTAGCTGATATCAATATTTTGGAAGAAGACTTCCGCGCACTCTCAGACGACGGCCTCAGAGGAAAAACGGCCGAGTTTCAAGAACGTCTGGCAAAAGCTAAATCTCTCAATGAAGAAAAAGAGATCCTAGACGAAATCTTGCCGGAAGCTTTTGCAGTGGTGCGGGAAGCGGGACAGCGGGTTTTGGGACTGCGCCACTTTGATGTCCAAATCCTCGGCGGCATCATCCTCCACAAAGGCCAAATTGCCGAAATGAAAACCGGTGAGGGCAAAACTTTGGTGGCGACGCTGCCGGCTTACCTCAACGCCCTCAACGGTAAAGGCGTACACATCATCACCGTCAACGATTATCTCGCAAGGCGGGATGCGGAATGGATGGGACAGGTGCACCGCTTCCTGGGACTGACTGTCGGACTGATTCAGCAGGGCATGGATCAGGTGGAACGAAAGAAAAATTATAACTGCGATATTACCTACGCGACTAACAGCGAAGTCGGGTTTGACTATTTGCGCGACAACATGGCTACTGTCATGGAAGATGTAGTGCAGCGTCCTTTTAATTTCTGCGTGATTGACGAAGTTGACTCGGTGCTGATTGATGAAGCACGGACGCCTCTGATTATTTCGGGCCAGGTGGAACGCCCAAGTGAGAAGTACATCCGGGCGGCTGAGGTGGCTGCTTCCCTGAGAAAGGAAAATGAAGAACATTACGAGGTTGACGAAAAAGCTCGGAATGTGCTACTGACCGATGAAGGGTTTGGTGAAGCTGAGAATTTGTTGGGCGTTACGGATTTGTACGACCCGGCTGACCCTTGGGCGCATTACATTTTTAATGCGATTAAGGCGAAGGAATTGTTTATTAAGGATATTAACTACATCGTCAATGCCGATCGCGAAGTGGTGATTGTGGATGAGTTTACGGGCCGGGTGATGCCGGGACGGCGCTGGAGTGACGGTTTGCATCAAGCGATCGAAGCCAAGGAACGGGCGGAAATTCAGCCGGAAACTCAGACGCTGGCGACGATTACCTATCAGAATTTCTTTTTGCTTTATCCGAAGCTGTCGGGGATGACAGGGACGGCGAAGACTGAGGAGACGGAGTTTGAGAAGATTTACAATCTGGAAGTGACGCTGATTCCCACTAACCGGATTACCAGCCGCACTGACCTTTCGGATATGGTTTACAAGGCGGAGGCCGGCAAGTGGAATGCGATCGCCCAAGACTGTGCAGAAATGCACGAGATCGGTCGGCCGGTGCTGGTGGGCACTACGAGCGTGGAAAAGTCGGAGTTGCTGTCGCGGCTGCTGCTGGAACGGAAAATTCCTCACAATTTGCTCAATGCTAAACCGGAAAATGTGGAGCGGGAATCAGAAATTATCGCTCAAGCCGGACGGAAGGGTGCTGTGACGATCGCCACCAACATGGCGGGGCGCGGTACAGACATCATTTTGGGCGGTAATTCGGAGTACATGGGCCGCCTGAAGTTGCGCGAGTATCTTATGCCCCGGATCGTGCGGCCCGATGATGAGGACGGGTTTTCGCTAGTGCAAGTGCCTGGTATTGGCGGCCGCCCCGCAGCTCAAGGTTTTGGTCAAACTGCCAAAAAGGTCAAGTCTTGGAAAGCTTCGGCGCAGATTTTCCCGACGCAGCTATCGAAAGATGCGGAGCAAATGCTCAAAGCGGCGGTGGAATTGGCGGTGAAGGAGTACGGGGAGCGATCGCTCACGGAATTGCAAGCCGATGATATCGTGGCTATAGCTTCGGAAAAAGCGCCGACCAAAGACCCGGTAATTCAAAAATTGCGGGAAGCTTACAATTTAACTCGCAGCGAATACGATGCTTTTACCAGCACCGAACACGATGAAGTCGTGCAGTTGGGAGGCTTGCACGTCATCGGTACCGAACGCCACGAATCGCGCCGGATCGACAATCAGTTGCGCGGCCGGGCGGGACGCCAAGGAGACCCGGGTTCTACGCGGTTTTTCTTGAGTTTGGAAGACAATTTGCTCAGGATTTTCGGCGGCGAACGGGTGGCCGGTTTGATGAAGGCTTTCGGTGTTGAGGAAGATATGCCGATCGAATCTGGAATGCTAACTCGTTCCCTCGAAGGCGCTCAGAAAAAAGTCGAAACCTACTATTACGACATCCGCAAGCAGGTATTTGAATACGACGAAGTGATGAACAATCAGCGTCGAGCAATCTATGCGGAACGCCGCCGAGTATTGGAAGGTTTGGACTCCAAAGAACAGGTAATTAAGTATGCCGAACAAACGATGGACGACATCGTGGGAGCATACATCAATCCCGATTTACCTTCGGAAGAATGGGAACTCGACAAACTTGTTAGCAAGGTGAAGGAATTTGTTTATCTGCTGGCTGACATGACACCGGATCAGCTAGAAGATTTGTCAGTTGAGGAAATTAAAACTTTCTTGCACGAACAAGTCCGCAATGCTTACGATATGAAAGAATCGGAAGTTAATGCAATCCGAGCTGAATTGATGCGAGATGCGGAACGGTTCTTTATTTTGCAGCAAATTGATACTTTGTGGCGCGAACACTTGCAACAAATGGATGCTTTGCGCGAGTCTGTAGGGCTGCGGGGTTACGGGCAGAAAGACCCGCTGATCGAGTACAAAACTGAAGGTTACGAGCTGTTTTTGGACATGATGACGGATATCCGTCGCAATGTGGTTTATTCGCTGTTCCAGTTCCAGCCACAGCCGGCCATGCAAGTTTCGCCAGAGATGGTTTGAACATAGTTGAAAATTGAACGGAAATGATATCGCGCAGTCTCCACCCATAATCTTTGATTTGGGTGGGGTTAGCGATATGCAATCAATAAAAGCGAAGTAATACCAATTTTCAAAAATCATGCAACAGTAGCTAGGGCTGACAAAATGTAATCCCATCCAGTTATAGATGCTATTGTCTCTGTAGAAAATTCTTTAAGATAAGCGCAAACTTTTTCTTTAAGACCATCTA
>NZ_JAUBPU010000147.1:0-1467 GCF_036700885.1 Microcoleus sp. S13_B4 | reverse complement strand
GCATAGCCAAGTCACAAGAATGGGCAGAAATAGCCTCACGGAAAAAAGTCATTACTGAACGAGCTTGAAAACGACAGGTTTGAATCACACTAAGTAGATCAGCCGTTTCCTCAAATCGTTTCATCGAACGAGAGCCGCCAGAAACTTTCCGCTTAGTTACAGCTAACCGTAGAGAACGTTCGGCTTTATTATTATCTGGAGGAACCGAGGGGTCAGAGAGAAAATACCACCATTGTTCTGCCTTATCCCGTAAGGATTTGAGTAACAAACCTGCGGTATAACCAACTTTGTTCAACCAAGTCTCCAAAGCAAGATTCAATCGTATTTTGAAATCCTGAGCCCATGAGTAGTATGTGAGTTGCTCCTTCGTCTTGCGCCACGACTCATGGGCGATAAAAGCTTCATCTATTAATGACAGAAATATTTGAGCGACTGCTGCATTATCATTGCCAGGAAGTACCAGCACTTTCTTAAAATGCCGTCGTAAATGGGCCAGACACTTCTGTTGAGCTGCGACTTTCACACCATTATAAACACTGAAATCATCTGAGATTAAGACTCCCGCAAATTCTTTGCCCAGCATGGTTTCTAGTTCCACGCGCCCCCTGGTATCTGCGGCATGAAATAAACAAAATCCTTCTCCACTAGCCGTCCATAGCCATTCTTTAACCCCCATCACACACCACGGCGTTTCATCTACATGAACGTTTGATTGTAGAGGGGCCCATTCCCACAGTGCTTTGATAGCTGGCTCTACTGCTACTGCTACTCGTTGATTGGTTTTTTGGAGTGTTCCTACGGACACTTCTATCCTGCCGAGTTCCCACAACAATTCAGTCAGCTTGTCGTAGGAAAGATGTCCATAATTCCCCAGCCAGACTAAGAGTGCTTGAAGATTAACGCTCAAGTCTTGTCCTGGAATTATTCCGCTTGGTGGTTCTCCTCTGACTACTGCACCACATTCGAGGCATTTACACGATTGTGTTTGATATTCAACAATTTCGATTGGTTTTGCTACTAGACTTGCTACTTGCTGTCTATGAATGTTAATTACTTCACTTAATTCTTTACTGCCACAATTGAGACAGATGTCGGGTGAGCTAATTTCGGTTCTGTCTACTCGTCCAAACCCTTTTCGGGTTTTCCCGGGATGACCTGGTTGTCCACCTGCTTTCTTTTTTTTGTCTGCTTCTGGTTGGACTGTTGGTTTCTCTGATTTTTGGATCAGATCCGTTGATGGGGGCTTTGATGAAGTCTGACTGGTGGTTCGACTTTTCCCCGTAGCAATGGCTAGTTTTTCTTGTAATTCTTCAATAATTTTTTGCAGCCCCAGTACCATTTCCACCAGTTCAGCTTGGCTCAACTGCTGGATTTCGGTTTTTTTCTGCTCTCTGGTGGCTGCGGGCTTTTTCATTCGTTTATTTTACCAGATGCCGCCACTGAAGTTTTTTTGACCTGAATCCTTAC
>NZ_JAUBPU010000146.1:0-1474 GCF_036700885.1 Microcoleus sp. S13_B4 | reverse complement strand
GATTGAGGATAGGTTTGGACACTAACCTAGAGAAGTCACCTCCTCACTCACAACATGCGACATCGTGTCGCGCTTACCATGTCATCCGCATAACGGATTGATTGGTGTATTTCCTCAATCCCATTGAGAGCAATATTGGCTAGTAATGGACTTACCACGCCCCCTTGCGGGGTTCCTTGTTCTGGAAATTCTGGATTAACTCCTGATTTTAGACAACGGAATATTCCGGTCTTGATGCCTTTTGGGGCGATGAGTCGTTCCATGATGCTGGTGTGGCTTATCCTGTCGAAGCATTTTTCGATATCAAGTTCGATAACCCGTTTTTCTATTCCATCACTCTGGGAGCGTAGATTATGAAACAGTTTTTTCTGCGCGTCGTGCGCCGACCTTCCTGTTCTGAACCCATAGCTCTGAGCATGAAAAGTTGCTTCGTGTGCTGGCTCTAGCGCGTATTTTGCGAGACATTGCCAAGCTCTATCAGCGATAGTAGGTATCTTGAGGAGGCGGGTACTCCCATCCTTTTTAGGGATTGGTATTGAACGTAACTTCTGATGTTTCCAGTTGTTACTTTTGGCTCTGAGTTCTTCACTCAGGGCAAGCCTTTCCTCGAATGTGAGTGAGGCTTTTCCATCTATTCCCGCAGTCTTTTTGCCAGCATTTAGTTGAGTTACTTGACGTATCGCCAACATTCTTGCAGCCCGAGATTTCAGAATTAGCTTTTGAAGGGACTTCGCTTTGGGCTTGTCTCCAACCTGAATCGCTTTAAACACTCGTTTTTGTAGGCGGAATAAGTCCCTCCGGAATTTCTTCCAAGGTAACGTCTTCCAAGATTCACTAACATTACTGCTGTGTCTAATCATGCTCTGCTCTAACTTATGTTTTCTGAACACCTCAGACCAATTACGGTCTGTCCTACCCGAACTGTGGGGGTTCCGCTGCTCGTCTAGCCTACTTGGGGTTCGACTTCCCCTTGACCCTTAGCTCGTTTTTCTTCGTTCCCTCGGTTAGATTGATTGTTCCTTTAGGTGGAGCCACTTTAACTACTGAATCCCCTAGACTCTTGCCGATATTAGAGTAATGATTCGGCGGGAATAAGCTCCAGTGAAGTCGGGATTTATAGTCTGTGTCCCGCTCCTGAATAAGTTACTTTTCTAGGCTCTGTTTCACCATCGGAACTCCCCATTAACGCCAGTGTCACCTCACATTAGATGTCTGATTGCATCCTGTTCCCAGCTTCACTCTCCAAGAATCGAGCTTGGTCGGTGTGGGCAGATAGGGAGTCATACCTGAGTCTGGTAGAAGGGACTTGCACCCTTATCAGACCGAGAGTTCAGCCTTGTGGCTGGAAACGCTATGTACGGACTGATTACCGTGATTCACGTTTCAACGAATCGCACTACTCTTTTCATTACTAACTGGGGCTGTGGTATCCGCTGGCATAGCTTCTTTGGCGACGAGTGAGATTGTGATGAGC
>NZ_JAUBPU010000087.1:0-16931 GCF_036700885.1 Microcoleus sp. S13_B4 | reverse complement strand
ATGAATTACGCACTTGATTTAGCTAAATACTTAATCTTATCATGTTTTAGGTTGAAATTAAGATGCGTTTACCCTGGACTAGCACCCAGCTCGGATAACACTGGCTTAAGGGCATAGTTAATTGCTAATAAGTGACCGAGAGTACCTCCGGTGGCAATGGGGAGAATAACTTTGCCAGCCAAACTCTTCTGCGGGAGCAAATCTAAGTAAGCCTTGAGTACGCCTGTGTAGGCTGCTTTGTAAACAGGTGTGGCGATGATGATGCCCTTGGCTTCTGCTACTAAATCGTTGACTGCTTTTAAGTCTGGACTCGCAAATTGCCCGTAAATTAAGACCTCTGGCGGGAGATCGCGGACGTTGATAGATGCCGTACTTAGTCCCTCTTTCTCGACAGCGCGGCGGGCGTATTCCAGCACGGCAAATGAGCGGGATGGATGAGACGGGCTACCTGCGATCGCAACAACATTAGGCATTTAATAGTCCTCCTATTTTTGACTCATTTAAAAATGAACGATTTACGGTATCGCTAGTAAATACGGTATATTTGTAGGCTTACCGTAGTTTATAGGTAGTAAGCTAGCACGGTCAATTTTAAAAAGCAAGTAAGTTGAGATGTAAAGTTTGATAACTCTTATGAAAATTTTGCGATAGCGCCAATCTCGGCGGGAATCAACTGTCAGGTTTTTTCTCCTAAATACAGCATAATCCCACCGAACTCAAAAACAGAACCTTTACAGGAAGCGGGTTTGCTGGTTCTTAACAATTATTTATCAACGCCGCAGAAGTTGGGCGAAAAATTATCTTGCTTTTTGTAGATACCTATGCAATAATCGTGTTTAATCAAAATCTACTGTAATTTGACTGACTTACAGTAGATTAAATTTAGAAATGCTAATCTGCTATTGACCAGCACCGGTGAGTAGGAGACGAATTGGCATTTGCTCAACAGCAACCTTTGACAGCGAAAAAGGTTTTGAGCCTGTGGCATAGATCGCGATATGGAGGTTTTTTAGAATGGAATCACGACTCTCAGGAATAGGTCTAGAATTAGTAGAACTCCAGAAGTCATTTGGAAATATTAAAATTTTGCGGGATATCAACATAGAAATAAATCCCGGAGAATTTGTAGCAATTGTAGGTCGCAGCGGATGTGGCAAAAGTACCTTACTGCGCTTAATCGCCGGACTAGAATTTCCCACTCAAGGCACTGTCTTTCTAGATGGAAAGCCGTCCCGCAAACTCAACTCTAAAGTGACAATGATGTTTCAGGATGCACGGCTACTACCTTGGCAAAAAGTGGTGGGAAATGTGAAATTAGGGCTACTCACGGCCAAAGAAAACACGCACTACAAAGCGATGGAAGTCCTTCACGCGGTAGGGCTTGGCGATCGCGCCAACGATTGGCCGGCGGTACTCTCCGGCGGTCAAAAGCAGAGAGTTTCTTTAGCAAGAGCCCTTGCCTGCGAACCTGATTTACTGCTGCTTGATGAACCCCTCGGCGCGTTGGATGCTTTGACTCGCATTGAGATGCAGCAATTATTAGAAAATTTATGGCAAGAAAAAGGATTTACCGCGCTACTGATCACTCATGACGTAGAAGAAGCAGTGGTGCTAGCTGACCGAGTTATTTTAATAGAAAATGGTCAGATTGCAATGGACTGTTCTATTGATATGCCGCGACCGAGGCAGAGAGGAAATGCTCTATTTGCGGCGAAAGTAGAGGCGATTTTGCAGCGCGTTATGGGTCAAAAAGAAAGTAGCAAAGATGCAGAGAAAGTTGCAATAGGTAGGTACAAAAAGCCCAACTATGTAAAAATAAGTAAATACGGATAACGGATCTATCAAGGTAACTCAGATATGGGCGCTCGTTTAAGAACATTTCTGACTCGCGATCTCTTCGTCAGCTAATCCGATGCACCCGGATTTGATATCACTCGCAGATCCTAAATTCCGATCGATACTTTACCGTTCCGCTGCAATCCTCCAAAGCTCCACTTTCTAACTCCAACACCATAAAAGCTTCATCGGGTACATCATATTCACATTTCAAGCTCTTTCGGCTAGCAGGAATAAACCCAAAACGCGAATAGAAATCTTGATGACCAAGCACAACCACTGCCTGAAATCCCGATCGCCCGCACTCTTTTAAACCTTCCCGAATCAGCAGCGTTCCTATACCTTGCCGCTGATAGTTGGGTAGAACTGCGACTGGTGCCAACCCCAGAATCGACAAATTTTTAGAACCTTTTCCTTCAACCGCAACTGGACTGAAGAAAATTTGTCCGACAATGCGATCGGATTCTACCGCGACGAAGGAAAATGTAGATGCCATTTCCCGCAATTTATCGACTAAGTTAGCCTCATTTTCTCGCCCGAATGCCGCAATATTAATGTTGCGAACAGCTTCTACATCTTCTGGCTTTTCGGTACGGATATCCATAGCTTAGATTAATGGTTTTGCGGCCCCTCTGGCAGACAAATTACTACAGAAACTGTTTCTATCTTTCGCTCGCGATATCAATCAAATTATAGCGCCCCTGAAGCCTTTTTCCTCTTTTTGAGTTATATATTTTTGGCAACCAATTATACAACGACTTGCAGATGAATGCCAAATCGTCGCAAAAGTCGATCGCTTCCAATCTTAACCCCCGGACAGTCTCCTTTATCGTCACAGCGTTTTAATGAAATTAAAGCGCTCCACTGGTTATGCTGATTCTAAATGAGTAACCGGAATTTGTTCGGTTCTTTCAGGCAATCTCGCTCCAGTTGCAACGGCATGAACCGCATGAAGAATATCGGCTGAATAGTATCGATTGCCGCAGTTATCGCAAACACCGATGGTCACATCTTCAAGAATGACAAATCCATTTTTATGTTTGAATGCCTCGCGCTTGACAGTGCGGGGTTGAACGGTTCCTTCGCAATACTCACATCTGTATTTATACATACGATTAGCCATTAAGTTGAGTGACTTCATAAACCGTGATGATTAGATAACGTCCGTTACTAGCGAAACGTCCAACCACTCCAACAGGTGTTTGTCGATCCAGTGCAGTACCCACTACTACATATTTTGTACCTCTGGGGTCGTCTTTTTCAACCCGGATAATCTGACCGCTCAGAACCGCCTCTTCTACATCCAGGATAGTCAGCAAGTCCTCAGCCATTTCTTCCATTGCGTGGGCTGACATATCGTACTGGCGGAGGCGAATTTTCTCTCTGATACGGTCAATATCGTTGCGAAGCACTGGCTGATTAATGTTACATCCAGGCAATCATAGCAAGTTATTGTTCAAAAATCTATCATTTTCAATTCCTTAAACATCTGGTTTTACTTCCTTCGACCCGACTTACTAACTACTCTTATTGCGGTACAAGCCGACCGGAAGACAATCGCTTAATGCCCTCCATCGCTGTAGTTTCTCCGGCTTTGTCACCGCCCTCACGAGCAATTTTTAAAGCTCCCTCGTAGGATTCGAGAGCTTGAGCATATTGACCGAGACTTTCATGAATTGCGCCCATATTGTTGAGCAAGCGTCCGATACTTGTCTTGTCGCCGATTGCTTCTAACATCGGTATTGCTTGCTGAAAATAGATCAGCGCTTGAGTATCTTTGCCGAGTTTGCGAGAGGTAAGTGCCATGTTGTTGAGGAGGCGGCCGACGCCAGCCCTGTCTCCGATTTCCCGGCGAATTGCTAAAGCTTGGTGGTAAAATTCCATTGCTCTATTAAAGTCGCCGATGTTGTAGTAGACGCCACCCATGTTATTGAGGGTACGGCCTAAATCGCGCCGATCGCCCGATGCCGTGCGAATCGTCCGCGCCTGCTGGTAAAATTCGATCGCCTTGGCGTAATTGACCTGTTCTGCGTACACGGCCGCGATGTTGTGGAGAGATTCTCCAATTTCAATTTGGTCGTTAGCAGTTTTGGCAAGTTCCAAAGCTTCTTGGTGCAGTTTCATAGCTTCGGAAAAATTGTCCCCAATCCGATTGACGAAACCTAGGAGATTGAGAGTGCGCGCGATACGAGGCCCTTTGCCGATTTCTCGGTGAATGACTAAAGCTTCCCGCAAAACTTCCAAAGCTTTGGGCTGCGAACCCATTTCGGCGTAAACTTCCCCCATATTATTAAGGGTTTCTCCGGTTCCTGGTTTGTCACCTAGTTGCTTGCGAATTGCCAAAACTTGCTCAAAAGTCTCGATTGCTTCTCGAAACAAACCCTCGCGGTGCTGTTTTACTCCTGTTTCAAATAGTTCGTCTGCTTGGGTTTTGGGGTCAGTTGCCTGAGCGCGATCGCTCGCTTGGGTGCGCCTCGCATTTATAATTGGGGCATAAGCCCGAGCGTCTGAAATTGCCACCAGGCTGAGTGCGGGCGATAAGACAATACTTAGAGCGGCGAGATAGCTGAAGTGATAAGAGCGGCAGGGCACCGATCGAGTCCTCCAATAGCTAAGTGATAACTATTAAGATAGAGCTTTTTGGGGTGTTCCTGCCGAATTTTTTCTCAATCTCTAGGTTCTGACTGGGTTTTTGTCTTGCCAGACTGCTAGAATCAGCGGCATATTGTTGAGAGCGGATATGAGAGCAATGTTTCTGCTGGGTGGAAGCGATGCTTTTTCAGAACTTTGCAAGATGATGTCCTGTTGGTCAAGCGTAATCCAAGCAGTTCCTGACAAAACTTGAATTTCTCGATGAGTTTGAGGCAATTTGTATACCTCGTTTTCCATCAAAATAATGCGATCCTCTTCGAGGGCTCCGCTAACGGGCGCTGCACCTTCGGAAGATATTTGAAGCATAGCATCTCCTACTTGGTAATTGGTAATTGCTAATTGGTAATTGCTAATCGAGGACTGTATTTCACTTCATTTCCAGGCAACCCACACAATACTATTGGCAATAACGCCGATCGAGCCAAGCGCGCATTTCACCCTCCGTTGCCACGCAGGTAGAACGACCTGTAGCTCGATCGCAACCGTGCCACCAAGTGTTACCATAGCGATCGCAAGTCTGCCAAATTCTCAGTTCCTCCTCACCAGAAATGAGGTAGAGGAAAAACTGCCCAATTTGATTTATAGCTGAAAAGAGAGATTGCCCTTTCTGTTTTTCGGATGTTTTAGGTCGAACTGCAATCGAAAAAAAACTCATTATTCGGGGGTTGATCCAATTTTTGTAAGTAGACATAGCCAACACCTTAAAGTGATAAACTCTACAAAATTTGCACCTATAAAATTACAAAAAATAGCTTTTAACGGCAATATTTCCATCGCAATTACAGCACAATATTGTTGTCGTGCAAGTCCTGTAAAAATCTATCTGTTACCTGATAAATTAACCTTAACTCTGGGGCAATTGACAATCAAAGCATTGCTTGCATAGGTTGTATGAATAAAATCGATATATCGAAGCCCTTGTGACAATTTGGGTACTACTGGCACAAACGCTATGAACGAAATCAATACGCGGCGGATGAAACTCTCTCAGATTCAAGCTTTGATAGCTGTAGCAGACTGTGAAAACTTTAGCGAGGCGGCTTTGCAATTGGAACTGTCCCAATCCGCCGTCAGCCACGCCATCGCCTCTTTAGAAACAGAATTGGGAGTGCAATTGTTCCACCGGGGGCGACACGGTGCTCAACTGACGCCAGTGGGGGAAAGGGTAGTGAGTCACGGGCGTCAAATAGCCGACGCCTTAGAAATGATGGTCAAAGAAGCGGATTTAGAAAAAGGTTTGCAGGGAGGCCAGGTACGGATAGTTACTTTTCGGAGTGTCGCAACTCATATCCTACCGGGTATTATTGCTAAATTTCGCAGTTGCTTTCCCAAAATTGCGGTCAGCATTACCGAAGTTTATTATACCCAAGCTGTGGAAGAGGCTTTGCGATCGGGCAAAGCAGACATCGGCTTTGTCTCTCTTCCCATCTCGGATGAATTTGAAACTAGAGAAATTTTGCGGGATAAATATGTTGTGTTGCTGCCACCAACTGCCAAATTGTCAAGCGATCAGATTACATGGAAAGAATTAGCCGCTTATCCGTTGATTTTGCAGCCGGCGGAAACTGCTTGTTCTGTACCGCTTCGCAAATATTTGATAACTTCGGGGTTTCCCTTAAATATCGCTTACGAACTCAGCGAAGATTCAACTATTGTCAGCATGGTGATGCAAGGTTTGGGTGCAGCAATTCTGCCCCGTTTGGCGGCGGAACCGATACCTGCTGAGGTGAAAGTTTGTAATTTTCCTGTGGCTTTTGAAAGGGTAATTGGGGTGGCTGTTTTGAGGGATGGGTTGTTGATTCCGGCCGTGTTTGCGTTTTTGGATTTAGTTAAAAGTGCGGCAGAGGTTGATAGTGAGGGCGATTTTCCGATTAATCCTTCATGAGAAACCTAAGTCAGTTGTTATTGGTTATTCGTTAGATTGAGTTTTTTTAACCGCAGATATCAGCAGATGAACACAGATGGGATTTTATCTGCGTATATCTGCGTTCACCTGCGGTTAAAAAATCTCGCATAAAATAGTACGATCGCTTATTTACTGCTAATGCGCTTAGCTACAAGACTAGAACTGTCCCCTTGGTGGAATTTGATTCGACCGTCTACCGAGTTTTTATCCTGTAATTGGAGCCAACCGCTACCAAATGCAGGATCGTTCTCGTCATTACCGTCCCATGTAAACTCAAATCGCTGATCCTTTCCATCTTTTACGACTTCGCCGTCAATGTCACCTGATACTAAACCGAATTGAAATTCTCCTGAACCTGTGGGTTCAATCTCGATATAGGCTTCAACTTCCATGTCCAAGTAATCACTATCCCACATTGCCATCTCTGTGATCCGCCATTTGCCGCTATATTGCATTTCTTTCATCCTCCACTTGTATTAATATTCGTCATCTCTCTCACCCAGTTGCGGAAATTCACCTCCGCTTCTACTTCATCTAGCTGCGCTGCTGCCAAGAATTCGTAGAACTTTTCCTTGGGCACGATCGGAAAAGTGGGGCTGACAGATACTTCCAAATACTCATCGTTCTCTAGCTGATAAATTCGCCATTCTCTACCATTGTACCGCCAAAACTCCGGTACTCCCATACTGGCATAGAGAGCTGGCTTATCAATATCAGTATGGGTGATATCTACTTCTACGACTAAATCGGGTGCTGGATCTGTGGCTATATCTACTGTACGACCGGCTACGAGGGGCTGATTTTGGATGTAATAGGCATTATCTGGTTCTGCACCGCGCTCTAAGTCTGATCGATCGAGGGTTGTCGAACCCATTGTTTTGATTTTTAAACCTAGCTCTACAGCCAAAATAATAATCAGTCGTTCGATTAAGCGTGCTGAAAATTCGTGTTCTTCTAAAGGCATGGTAATTTCTAAAATCCCCCGGTCGAATATCAATGTAGCCGCTCGGTTATCGCCTAAAATCTGTAGCAGTTGTTGATAACCCTGCCAAGTAATATTTCTCAACACTACTCGCTTTTCGCCTATGAGTAACGGTGGTGCGATGGGCGCAACAGAAATCATATGTTTACTTCCAACTATGATATTTCTACAATAACATAAGCAACAGGCAAGATGCCTGTTCCACAACTAACAAATTCTTGATTGTGGAACGGGCATCTTGCCCGTTCTTAAAAATAGTCAACAAATTCTATTTACTCTGATCTGTTCTCTGCCGCAAAATAAATTCAGCTAGTGCTAAATCTACGGGCGTTGTGACTTTCAAATTCGTCTCTTCTCCCTCGACAATTTGCACTGGTAAACCGCATTTTTCAAACAAAGCCGCATCGTCGGTAACTTCCCAACCTTTCTGTCGCCCTTCTTCGTGACACTGCTTTAACAATTTCACTTCAAATCCTTGGGGAGTCTGGGCAGCCCACAAATTGCTTCTGTCTGGGGTGTCTCGCACGATCCTACGCTCATCTACGACCTTAATCGTATCCTTGACCGGGACGGCGACAATCAAGCCCGGACAGCCCAAGAGGGCCTCTGCCGATCGATCGAACAATTCAGCAGTTGCCAAACACCTCGCGCCGTCGTGAATCAATACTTGATCGGCATTTGGTGGTAAAGCCTGCAAACCGTTGTAAACTGACTCTTGCCTGGTGGCGCCTCCTTGAATCAGTTCCACGGGCTTAACCAAAGATAAATCGCTCAGAATTGCTTTAAAATCAGGAAAATCGTCTGGCTGGCCCATGATGCCAATCCAGCTAATGTGCTGCGAAGCTTCAGCAGCAGCCAAAGTCCAACTCAGCAAAGGTTTTCCCAGCAAAGTCAGCAGCAGTTTGTTTCGCTGACTCCCCATCCGTCGCCCCGAACCTGCTGCAGGAATTAATAAGTGCATTTACTAACCGTTTTTAACCCAACTAGATATATATAATAAGAGCGTCCTGTACTTTTGAGTCAGTTGTTTAGCTGTCAGCCAGTAGCTTTTAAGGTCTAGAAATACTATAAGCTGATAGTTGAGAGCCGATCTCTGAGAGCTACCTCGATCAATAATAGCCCGATCGTTTATGATGCGAATACTAGCACTTGTCCCTGGCGGGATTGGCGACCAAATTTTATTTTTCCCCACTCTTGATGACCTCAAGCAGTCTTATCCCGACGCGCAAATTGATGTCATCGTAGAACCGAGGGCAAAGGGTGCTTACCGAGTCTGCAAATCCGTCAAAGAAGTCTTGACGTACAATTTCAAAGACCGCAACGCTATGGCAGATTTGGGCAATTTACTGGGCGTAATTCGCGATCGCGAATACGAAGCAGTTATTTCCCTCGGCCAGCGGTGGACTGTAGGGCTGCTGCTGTGGCTGACCGGCATTCCGCAGAGAGTTGGCTATTCAGGAACCAACGGTGCTCGATTTCTCACTGCTGCTGTACCGCTGAAAACTGAACAGTACGCCGCTTCAATGTACCACGATTTGCTGCAAGGATTTAACATTACAAATCCTTGTCCGGCGATCGCGATTAATGTACCAAAACAGGACATTCAGTGGGCCGAAGCCGAACAGCAGCGGTTGGGCGTAAAAGAAAGCGGATACATTCTAATTCACGGCGGTTCGAGTCAATTAGCTGTGTCTAAAGGTATTGACAAAATTTACCCTACAGACAACTGGAAGCAAATCATCACTGACTGTCAGCAACGGCAGCCGAATTTGCCTGTTGTTGTTGTGAAAGGCCCAGAAGATGCAGACTTCGTGACAAAGTTAGTCGAGTTATGTCCCAATGTAAAAGTTATCTCGCCGGATGATGTCGGCAAGTTGGCGGCCACTATTGCTGCTGCTAATTTGATGATATGTACTGACAGTGCGCCGATGCACTTAGCTGTGGCGGTTCAAACTTATACAATAGCTTTGTTTGGCCCGACTGAACCGGCGAAATTGTTGCCAAAGAGCGATCGATTTTTGGGCATTAAATCTGCTACTGGCAAAATGGCAGACATCTCTCCTCAAGATGTTTTAAAGAAGGTTTGGGGCGGCTAAGAATTAGGATATCTTTCGTAGGGACACAACTCTATGCCCCTAAATCCCCCTAAAAAAAGGAGACTTTGAATGCTCTTGTCCCCCTTTTTTTAGGGGGGATTGGGAGGATTATTGCTCTATCTTCGCAGTTATTCCACTAAGTTTAAGACATTGAAAACTATTGATAAAAAATTAAAAATATTTAACGTCAAATCAGTGTCAGAACTTGTAGCGCGATCTTATTTTCTCCTTTGCCCAGCATTTAGCGATATATCCTGAGCCAATACTAAACGCTAAAGTCACTAATAAGCTTAGCCCTGAAACCCACCATATAGAGGTTGGTGGCGGTGGGGGTTGTTTGTCTATGGTTTTCGATTGGCTGCTTTGGACTGAGGTTTGCGTTAGTGATGTTTGTTTTTCTTTAGGTTTGGGTGGAACGCTTTCAGCTAGGGGTTGAAGGATTTTTTCCATAAAGGGAGAGATGGCACTAGCAGTGAACGCTGCTGTTGCAAATCCTACACCCCACGATTGTACATCTTGTTGAAAAGAACGATCGCGAGCGGCTGTTTTGTCATCCAGATTGAATTGTTCAATTTCGACCATACCTTTAATAGTATCTATGAACTTTTCTCGCACTCTCAGTCCTAATTCTAGAAGGGCACAGTCGTTTTTTATTTGCTCTTGATATTTCTTTTCTGCTACATTAAGAAATTCTTCCAAAAACTTCAAATTTGTGGAATTAGCTCCACCTTCTTTTTCTGATTGTTCAGTAATGATATCTAAACGTTTTTTGTAGTTTTTACGATTAACATCTATCGTGTGCAGTTTAATTTCTAGAAAACTGATCCTATCTAAATAATTCTGAATAGTGGGGTAGTTGTCTATTACAGGGTAAGAGCATCTCAATCAGCCTTGACAAAAGCACTTGAGAATTTGCATCATATAGTCATTGTTCATTGCGGCCCGTTTGATTTTTTGTCGCAGGCTACGTTGGAGAGTTGTCTCTTGGTTGACCGCATTGAGTGCAAGCCGTCTTACCAGAGCGAAGTTCTGAGGACTGTTTAACGAGCGAATCCGGGATTTATCTTCATTAAAAGTCACATCTAAACTCCAATGCACTTGGTTTTCAATGCCCCAATGTTGACGAATAGCACGACCATTTAGCTGAGCATCTACTGGTAAAGAACTTAGGTAAAATTGCACCTCATGAGTGGTTTTGTTCCACAGATGACGAACTCTTTCGACGATAACAATAGTGTGCAATCCTGCCCATTTTTCTTGCTTGTAAAGTCCTCCTAATTGGGCAACTGATACCGCCCATACTTTTCGAGTTTCGACGCGATGATGACCCTTTTCGGTTCGGGAATCATAACTCATTTCAACTCCCATGAATCCTGAGTTTTTGCAGTATCAAACCAGTCTTTAACTTGATGATAAAGGGTGGGATGATTGCTTTTTAGTGCCACGACATAATCGGCTTTTTTCTGACGAATCAGTCGAAATATTTCTGTTTGAGTCCCCATCGCATCAATGGTGATAATCGCTCCGGAAATGTCGATTAATTTTAGTAGTGCTGGAATAGCTGTGATTTCATTGGAGTGGTCTTCAACTTTGACTTGCCCGAGTACCAAACGCTGTTCGCTCGCCCAAGCTGTCACTAAATGTAAGTTTTTTAAACCTTTCTCTCGATCGTAAGAACCTCGCAAACTTTTGCCATCTATCGGGATAATTTCTTGCAAGACGGAACCCATAATTTGTTGCAACCATTGCGATAACTTCTGCTCTAAAACTTTCGGGTCGAGCTTTTCAAATACACGACGAAATGTATCATCGCTTGGTATCCCATTGGGTAATTCTAAAAATTCTTCTAACCATTGCTGCTTGCTGAGTCCATAATTTTCGATGTCTTCCCACCCGACAGCGCCGGCGATCGTAGCTAATATGGTAATGACCAGAATGTCTTTAAGTAAATGTTGTTTGGTTCGGTCTACTCTCGGATCTGGTAGATCGTTAAAATAAGTTGATAAGCCCATTTGTAAGTCTTGCAGGTCGATGGGTCCTGGCCGGGAGCTCGTCGGCGATGATTTGGGCTGATTCACAACACGAGCGAATCCTTTCTCCATTGTTTTTTCCTCACCCTTCGTGACTGATATGAAGCAGTATTATAGGACGCATTTGACATCTTTAAGGCTGCGGGTCGAGCGCCCGTGGTGATTCGAGCGCCCGTGGTGATTCGAGCGCCCGCTACGAGCATCACTTACACGGATCGGGCGATCGTCACAAGACCTTCAATGGATTCTCAAGAACCGTTATTGACTGGATACTCCTTCATATCTTGCCCTTAAAGTCAAGTACAATTTATACCAAATTAGATGAGCTTACCCTGTTGTCTATTAAAGCCTTTTTTAACTGTTCTAAATCTTCCGGCAACGTTGGGTAAAAACTCTCTCGCTCAGAGTTTTTATTAGCTTTGACAATTTTTTCATTATTTGATTGATAATTACTATAAGCCGACAAAACTTTGTTGCGGTAGGAGAAAAGACGCAACCAGTGTTCATAAAATTGTGCGGATTTTTCCAAACCCTCTAAGCTAGTATATATGATAATCAAAACATGGCGATTTTCATCCAAGTTCTCCCAGTTATGTGGGGACTGCCACACTTCAAAAATCCAGCCATTCAGGAATTTTCCGTTTTCATAATATTGCCATTTGTTACCTGTAAATTTTTCATAAGCTTCTGAGGCTATTGTTTTAGCTTTTTCTTCTAATTCTTTTTCCTTATTCTCCTCCAGCTTGATAAAATCAGGTGGCAAGTATCCTGCGAGCATCCAGGTTTTTCCTAGGTCATTAGAGCTACTAAATTTCGATGCTTGTTCTGTTTTTGGGAAATCTCTCCTTTTCCCAAAATCACTGATATCTTTAGGCGTAGTTTTACTCTGTTCATTAACAGAAAATGAAAAAAGCAAACCGTAGGTGTCGTTTAAGCGTACAGGATAGTAGAAACCATTAAATTCCGCTTCAGCTTCTTGAAATGCATAGAATTTATGAGTTTTAATCTTTGTATCGGGATGCAATGTCAGTAAATCGACAATATTTTCAGTGTAACCATATTCCTCTTCAGCAGACTGGTCAACCTTTAAGTCAGGAGGCAACTTTTCCCAGAACTTTTTATGATTATCAGCAATTTTAGAAGCATTTTGACCTAGACCATTTCTCAGGTTGTAGACAAATAAATAGAGGTGAGGATAATAAATTTGTTGGCTCATTGGCTCATTAGAAAATTGTTGACACCCAAACATAATATGGCGCTTGCTCTGAACTTTGCTGCTCCGAGTTATTTACTGGGTTAGTGGTTTCTGTTCCGTTTCTAAGGAAATTAATTAAGTCTTTAATCCTATCAACAATCCTAACTTTCTTGTTGGGATTTTCCTCTAATTTATTTAGCTCTGTAGTTACTTCAGGTTGTTTTGTTAACTCCTCTTTTAATTCTTTAGCCCTTTTAACTGATTGCTGTGCTCTCAAAACCGAACAGAGTTTGGATTCAATTTGTTCAGGAGATTTTTCATCATTTTCTCGATAAGTTGAGTCAGTTTTATCTCTTTGTTCCAATATATTCGTAGTTTCTGTATCTCGACTTGGTGGAACTATATTGCTCTCTGTCGGTGGAAAGATACACTTGTCCTTTGAGTTAGCACTGTATAATTTAAACAGTGCTTTATGTGCTGCTGCATAGTGCCCCATTAACACCGGATATGAGCCGGCTACCTCTATAAGCTTATTGGCCATTAACATTGGCTGATTTTCCCAGCATTCTCCAACTTCGTTAACCTTTTTTTGCACTTCCAGATCGAGAGGTGAGTCCAATTCAGCTAAAGCTGCTACAAAAGCTTGTAGTGTTACGAGTTCGCTTGGCATAAGGAGTCGCATGATTGTTGAGTATTAGCTTGTCCTGTGATAATAAAACCAGCCCAATCGTCTGGATGTTCAAAAGGACAATTTGAGATTAATGTATCCCTATTATATACGGTATTGTTAGCTATTGCAATGTACACCTGTAGGCCAGCTAACGACAGCAGAAGTTAAGGCGAGAGGTGTCTTAGTGGATGGCTAAAACGCTGGTTCCACTCTCGTAAATTGTAGATTGCGTTAACTAGAAGTATCTTTTCAGCCTCTTCTTCAGCTAAAGTTTCAGATTTTTCTTGAGCGTTTTCCGCAAGGCTTTTTAGATTTTGTGAGTACACTAAGTTTTCTTGTTCAGTTGAACGCTCGCGATACCACTCTGCTAGTTTAGCATAAGTGAGGGTGCGGAGCCAGTCTTGGGCTTCTTTCAGGGCTAAAGGGGGATTACTATTTACTTTGGGGTTCTGGAAGAATTGGATCATCAGCAACGCAGCAGGAATTTCGTTAACCTTCCAGAGGGTGCTGATCACATAGGTAGTCCCTACAGCCAAAAAGCCACTAGCTAGGCTTACGAATTCATCAATCAGACCGCTCTTGCCACTCATGCCAGTTTCGCAAGCAGAAAGAGCAACAAGATTGTAGCCCTTTAATCCAAACCCCGAAAAGTTCTTAGAGATATCCCGCATAGTCAGTTTTTCCGTGTTAGCTAATTGCAGGTATGAGTTTTGGGGTTCGCTCACATCATGGTAGCCGTGACCAGTGAAGTGAAAAATATCATAATTAGCTTTTAGGCCATTTATTACCTGTTTTCGAGTAGCTTTTTTACCCCCTATACGGTTTTCAGGAAGGCATTTATATTGCTGAGAAATAATGGCAGCCTCTAGTTCAGAATACAATAAATTAGGTAAGTAATTTTGTTCTAATTTCTTTGCAGTGTCAGAACCTGCGACTATCAGCATTGATCGATCTTGGGGAAGTTTTCCTGAGTTAGTCTTAAGCTTTTTTAAATCAACACCAATTTGAGCGCTAGGTAAATAGGTAATGGTATAGTCTTGATCAGTATCAGTATAATTATTGTAGAACAAAACATGAATGGGTAGAAGATGCAAATCTCGATGGGGAATCAAGATTACTTGCTTAATCCCTTCCTTCGCTAAGCACTTCAAAATTTGGAAAATATCAAGAATCTTGGCTAGGTTGTCAAGCCTCTTCCGCATTGATTTTCGCCAAGAATGGTTGTTTATAGCCTGTGTTCCTTGAATTGATTTGTACCCTTGGTAATCCTTTTTCCACTCTGCCATCCACTTTTCAAAGTCTTTGAGTTGTCTAGCTGGAGAAGTGTCGGAACCCCGTATCAACAAAGGGGGATTTTTATGCCACAGAATAAACGTAGTAATCGCTGTTGGGCTAATGTGCCAGTCGATAGCTGCGGTTTCTTCATTCAGGAGAATGTCTTGAATGTCTTGGTAGTTCCAACTGTCAATATCTGCGTCACGCTTGTCAGGTGCAAACCAGCTAAGACAAAGGTTTTTTCTTAGCTCTGCCACCTTTAGAGCTTCATTGTGATATCCTAACTTGGCAAAGGTATCAACGCTCAATTGGTTAAACCTAGCAAACTTCTTCTCTAGCCTAAAGTCCTCTTTTTCTTTTTTCTTCGACAATTGTTCGTACCGCTCAGTTCCTTCCAAAAGATTGGCTTGTAATTCCCCTTTCAGTTGATGTGTTAATGGTAAATCTTGGTAAAGTTCGAGCAAATCCTGCCACACTTCCACTTCGCGTTCTAGTAAACGAGTATTTTTAAAATGTTGGATGGCAGCTTGATAATTTTCTTTTGCTTTTTGCCTTGATTGGCTAGTTTGGCGGTGGTAATATCTGCTTTTAGAGTAGTGCAATTCTCCAAGACCTCGCTCTTGCTCATCACTGTATGATGCTACCTTAAGAGCTTGGATACCTTTATCCCAGTTAGCAAGTGCTTGTGTAGATTTTCTTAACTTATAGCAAGTCCACCCATAGCCATCATAAGCCTCCCAGCACAGCTCATCACGCTCCAAAGCTTTCTTATAGGATTTAATAGCTTCTTTATAATCCTCTAATTCTTGAAGTGCCTTACCTTGACCGCACCATACTTCCGCTGAGTCCAATCCTAAATCAATAGCTTGAGCGTAGTGGTTAAGTGCCTTGGGAGCATTGTTATTGCGATCCCATCTCATCAACGCATCAGCTAATATCTGATGAGTTTCAGGGTCATAGGGAATAATTTTTAGAATTCTTTGACAGCTAGATGTTACATCCGTATGGCGACCGGCTTTAAATAGGGTAAGTAGTACCGTAATGCGCTCTTCCCTAGCAAGAGAATCATTAGGGTCGAGTTCAATAGCGCGATCATAGCTTTCCAGTGCTTCCTTGTTATAATTTAGTATTTTTAACACATTTCCCCGGCGATACCAGGCTTTAGAGTAATCTGGCTTATAGTGAACAGCTTTGTGATAGCTTTTGAGTGCCTTACTGTAGTGCTCTGGGTCATTATCTAGGCGCTCTTGTGTCAAACCCAGATAGTACCAAGCGTCAGCATAATTTGGCTTATACTCAGTGGCTTTCTGATAGCTTTTGATTGCTTCCTCTTGGCGATTTGGGTGTTTGGAGTTAATCAAAGCATTGCCTCGATTATACCAGGCTTTAGCGTAGTTCGCTTTTAGCTCAATGGCTTTATCGTAGCTTTTAATTGCTTTTTCGGGATCCTTTTCTTGAGCGTTTAAGTTAGATAGTCCAATTCCAAGAGTACACCAACTTTTATAAGAATCTGGATTAATAGCCCGAGCTATTTCGCTACTAACAATTGCCTTTTTTTGCTCCTTTATTTGTGATAATGCAATACTGCGTCTTCGCCAAGCCTCCTGGTAGTCAGGCTGGAGCCTAATTGCTTGGTCATAGCAGCCAATTGCTCTTTCATTCTCGCGTAAATTCCTTTGGATAATGCCATAGCTCAGCCAAACTTCGCAAGAATCTGATTTCAACTGTATCGCTTTGTCGTAGCTGTCGAGGGCTTCTTGAGCGCAGGGCAATTTATCGATATTGAACAATCCATCTAAGGCAATACATTGACCTTGCCAATCTTCGTAACTTTGATGTTCTGTTGAAATCAATTGCTGGAAGTCTCTAGCCTGATTAAAATCCGCTCTTGCCTTTTCAGTTTCGTTAAGCTTATTATAAGCCCAGCCGCGCAAAGCCTTTGCCAAAGTGTACGATTGCCGAATCTCCAAAGCTTGGCTCAGATGCTCAATGGCTTTTTCATATTCCTCTAGCAAATAACAGGCTAAGCCCAATCGGAACCATATTAGAGGATTTTGCGGTTCTATTTCAGATGCCTGATGAAAAATATCGATTGACGCTTGGTAATGTCCCCGATAGAATTGGCAGAGTCCTTGCTTTAGCAATCCTTCCACGCTATCGGCAGATGTTACCTCATAGTGAGGAATTTCCCGCCCCAGAAGTTTTCCACTAAGAGTAATCCAAGAAATAAATGATCCAAAATGCTGGGATACTGGAGAAATAATCAGCGTGCCATCTGTTCTATGTTTC
>NZ_JAUBPU010000086.1:0-17028 GCF_036700885.1 Microcoleus sp. S13_B4 | reverse complement strand
TTAATAATTAAATGGGGTCGCAAAATCAAAAATAAGGGTAATGCTTGTATCACAGTTTAAATGTGCAACAGCTTAACGTGGAACCAAATCGGGCATCCGTCGCAGCCAATCCGAAATTAAATCCTCAACGAAGCGCTCGTAAATAGCATACAATCGGGTTACAACAGCAGAGCGATCGTAAATTTCCCACTCCTTTTCGCTAGGAATTACCTTTATTAATGCGGCAAATTCAGGATTTTTGGCCAACTTCTGTTTATTTAAACTGTCTCGAAATACGATTCTTCTAAGTCGATGATTAGTCTTGATTATCGCACGAACAGTTGAAATTTTGACACTAGCTTTCTCGATCAGCTCCTCAAACATCGCAAGTTATTCTCCGATAACTTGCGAAAGCATTTCGTCAAATATTCCGAGCCGCTCCTGAATCTCTGCTTTACTTGTTCCACCTGCTGTCAAAAGACGAGCTTCCGGTTGGTTAAAGAGGTTTTTTGTTTCTTCAATAACTCGATTTTGCAAGTTTTTAGAAAAAAATTTATGGGCATCCGGTAATCGCTTGCTAAAACCAAGCATAGTCACATCATAATAGGAGCGATTGGATTGTTCAGACCAAGTTTGAGATTGAGGATCGAATGGTTTAAATAAATGCTTTCCGTAAACTTTATGTGCTAATTTAATAGTTTCTATAAAAGTATCTTCCAGAAATTTTCTCTCGTAATTGGTGAATTTTAAGCTTTTCGTCATATATAAGTCTAAAAACTCTGGCATTTCCATTTGATAATGTTCTATATTCCTTAGGGCAAAAAAACGCAAAACTAATTCAGCATCTTCCATATTTGCATAAATACTATTTGTTTCTAATTCTCGGATTTTATCGTCTTTTGGAATTCCCCAAGCTTCAGCAAATATTGGAGTACGCGCTAATTTTAGCAACAGTTCATTGAACTTACCAGGATATAAAATATTTCTTTTTTCCTGATGGCTGAAGTTTAATCTGGCAGCATTTAGACGTTCAAAAGTTTTTTGCTTGAGGAACTTGTCCGCTTCCGGATTGGAGGTTTGTTCGGCAAGAATAACGATCGATGATATGGAACGGCGATCGAGATTAGCTCTAATTTTTAGAGGAAGTCTGTTGTAGGTATGTCCGTTTAATTCCGGTAAAATTTCCAGCCCAGTCAGTTTGAGTTTGTTTTCATAAAACTCCTGAATAGCGAATATTCGTTGCTGACCGTCCAAGACTTCATGAGGTTTGAAATCTTGTTTATACAGAATTATTGAAGGTACGGGAATATTGAGAATAAATGACTCAATCAATCTCGATTTCATCGTGGCATCCCAACGCGCCCTTCTTTGGTAAAAAGACCGCAGTTTTATATAACCAGACATCTTTAATGATTCGACAAGGCGGGGAAGTTTTTCACGATCTATCTCGGTAATTATTGATGTTTCTTGGAACTGGTAGTGCTGATTTGTCGATCGCTCTGACATTTTATTGGGTGTGTTTGCTGGCAAACTCTTCCACATCTTTTTTTCAAATGGTGCGAGCTGCATTTCCGTAGTCTCCCTAAGCACAACTTGTTAATAATTATAGCATTTTCAGGATTAGCCGATAGACTCAAATCTAGCAAACTAGCTATCGCCAACTATCTCCACAGAATATCGATCGCCCTTACCCGATCGCAAAATCCGATTTTATGGCAAAATTAGCCTAGACTGAAATATGAAAGCTAGCGATCGGGCAAGCTGTAGCGAATGTTGCCCTCGTGAGTCCTGACTTCGTTTTTCCCGTTTACCCCGGTTATAAAATCCGGTTTGTGAGCGTATTAGTCCGTAATCCTTGATTTAGTATGTAAATTCATGAACGTACAAATTACAGATTTGCGTGCAGTTGACGAACCAAAGATTCAACAGGTAGCTAGATTAATAGTTGAAGGTTTTAAAGAGCATTGGCCCGATGCTTGGCCCGATCTAAATTCTGCTTTGCAAGAAGTGCAAGAATCTTTTGGAGCCGATCGCATCAGTCGAATTGCTGTCGGCGACAGCAATCAAGTTTTGGGATGGATTGGTGGGATTAAACAGTATGACGGTAATGTTTGGGAACTGCACCCGCTGGTAGTGAGAACAGAATTTCGCGGACAAGGAATTGGTCGATCGCTCGTAGCTGATTTAGCAGCAGAAGCTAAAAACCGGGGAGGGCTCGTGCTGTGGGTGGGTACCGACGACGAAGACAATCAAACAAGTCTTTCAGGCATCAATCTTTATCCTAACGTTTGGGAACACATCGCCAAAATTAGAAACTTGCGCGGTCATCCCTACGAATTTTATCAAAAAATGGGTTTTGCGATCGTCGGAGTCATGCCCGACGCGAACGGAATTGGCAAGCCAGATATTTTCATGGCAAAGCGGCTGTAAAGTTTAATGTAGGTTTTAAATTTACTGACTGGTGGCTTGGCAATTCAACACTTAGCAAAATTAGTTGTTGAAAGTTTCCCACAAAATCGGTCTAGTCTGGACGTGCGAACCCCGTTCGAGGGTCACTAATAAACAAACCCAGAACTAACGAATTCATCACCGTATCCCAGACAGGAGTCAAACGCTCTGCATCGTCAACCCAGTAATCAAAAGTAATCAAACACTGAACATTAGAACCCAATCCAATACAGATTCGCGAATAAGCTTCCCGCTGCTCTGGAGGGTCGATAAACTTAAATTCAGTCCAAACAATGCGGGCAGTTTGCCGCTTCAATTGGATAATTTCGCCAGGAGCGATCGGATTCCGCGTATCATCTTCAACTACCTTCTGTAATAGCGGCACCAGCGGAAAATCTGCCCAGTTACCAGGTGGTAGCAAATTAAACGAAACCTCCAAACGACAATCATCATCCGGCGGCTTTTTATCCGTAAATCGGAACGAGTTAGTATCCGGTTCAAAATGCCAATCTTCCGGGACATCAAAGCGGACTGCACCTCTTCCTGCTACAAAAATTCGAGTTCCAGGCTTTGACTTCCAATTGTGGTCTTCTTTGAGCTCTAGGGTTTCTTTGAGCCATTCTTGCTTTTTACGCTTAGACATAAACAGAACACCAAATTGCTGCTAATGTGTAGTTTGAGACTTGGCAAACACATTTTAACTCTATTTTGCTCGCCGTTTGCTCAAAGATAACAATCCTTACAAAAATTATGAATTCCTCTCTTCTCTATTCCTCTGTGCTCTCTGCGCCTTTGCGGTAAAAAATAATTTCTTTCACAATTTGCTAACTTTTATTTTTCACTCTTGGGAATCACATACCTAATTCCGCCTTTATTCCCAGCCGCATCGCCCTTGTAACGAGGGATCACATGAATAGCCGCGTGAGTGCGACTTTGACCAGCCTGTTTATTAATATTTATTCCCACATTAAACCCGTCAGGATGAAATTCTTTACTTAATATCTCTTGTACCTTATTAGCCATAAACCAGCAAGCCGATTGCTCTCGAAACGGCAGTTCAAAATAATTAGCAACGTGACGCTTGGGGATGATTAAAACATGACCTTTGCTGGCGGGATAACCGTCAAACATCGCATAAGCTGTTGCTGATTCAGTTAGCAAAATTAGGTTTTTATACGGATTGCAGAATATGCAGTTATTAGTAGAATTTCTTTGATGGTTGTAATGCACGTATTGGTAAATTTCGCAATACTCATCTAGGTGAACTGGCTTAAAGGGAAGTTTGACAATGCACTGATATGTAGGTTTTTTGTGGACATAATGTTCTCGAAAGCCTTCTTTTTTGATATCCCTTCTCACCGCAAAATACGCATTCCCTCCTGGTTTCAACAGGTGCGACACTTCCATCAGGACATTAGCTTGTTCTTCAGGAAACAAAACATTCAAAACATAAAAACAAATGATTGTGTCGAATTTATCTTCGGGTAATTCCGGGAAATAATAAGGGTCATAACCCGTAATATCTAAGCCTTTTTGCTGCAACAATCTCACATCGCTGCCGAAGCCGCACCCAAAATCTAAGACTTTGCCTTGCAGCAAGTTTTTATCCAATAAAAATCTTGCCGGAAATGACAGATAAATTCTTTCGATTGCCGTCAGGTGGCTGAATTTATTTTGTTGCTTTTTCATGGCGGCATAAATTTGATTTTAATCGATATTTTTCAGTCCGCGCACCATCCGGACGAGACTTTTTGTAAGAGCGATTTCAATATCCGAATGTTATCTAAAAATTTTATCATTATTGCAGTTTGGCGATCGCCCCTTTTTCCACCAACACCTTACCAGTCACCAAATCCCGCACCGTCGCCAACAAAACCCGCCTCTCATCCACCTCAAAACTCACCGAAACCCTGTCAATTCCCAATACCCCGGGCGGATTCAAATGCGCTACGCAAACCTGCTGGTGGTGGCTTTCCAGAGACCGAAAATCCGTTTTTTTGTTGAGCAAGCTGCTCGTCATTTGCCCTTTTTCGTTAAAAATAACCTCCGCTTGCGATACCTCTGCAACTTCCCCAATATCTAACCGAATTTCCCTTTGCGCTTCAATTGCCACTTGCAGCGTCAACTCTTCGGAACTTTGACAGGGATACTTCATTTCCTTGCTAAATATGGGCGAATAAGCATAAGCTTTAGCATAAGGTTCCCAGAGGCGAATTGCATAGCTGTGGCGCAAATAATCGTCAACACTCGCTAATTGTGTCAAGGCTAAAGCACCGTGCGCCACTGCTTCAAAAGGCTTGTCTCTTTGGACTTTTTGCCGCCCAAAATACGAAACCACTAAATTAGATACAGCCGGGATTAAAGAAGTTCCTCCTACCAGCAAAACCTGTTCGATATCTGCTTTGCCGATACCTTTTCCCATTGCAATACTCAGCACTTCATCTAAACTTTCCCGCAACTGTTCTAACAACTGCCTAGATTCCAGAATTTCCTCAAGCTTGTCTCGGTTTAGCTGCAAGTCGTAAGACATAAAATTTTCATCGTCAAACCAGCTTTCCTTCGCCTCATTAACTTGAGAAAGTTGAATTTTTAACTTTTCCGCTATTTCTAATAAGTTTTGCCAGCCAATTGGGCCGACTTCTGCCCGCGACGAACCAATTTGCCGCAAATAATCTTCGACAATCCAGATGTCAATATCTTCGCCCCCGACATAAGCATCGGATTTTGCTAACACTTCGGCACACATTAAATTTGGACTTTTAGATTGGCTATTTTTGACTGATGAAGGAGGGGCTGTGCGAACCAAACTTAAATCTAAAGTTCCGCCGCCAAAATCAACTACTAAAACTAGAGAACCGGGGCGTTTTACTGCATATCCCAGGGCGGCGGCTGTGGATTCATCTATTACCTGAATTTCCGCAACTCCCAAATTTTCTCCTAAGTCGCGAAACCAATCTAGATATCGCTCAAATGCTCCTACGGGGACTGTAAAAATTACTTTGTCTGGCTGTATGTTTTGTAAATATAATTGTTTCCAAATAGTTGTGATAAACTGTTCTGCTACTGATTCGGGTGTGTAGGTTTCGCCGTCGATATTGCGGGGCGGCGGCTGAAAGTCGGCAGCTAAATTGCGTTTAAAAGCTTTGAAAAAACGGTCTGGCTGGGATTGTCCCAAACGCTGCGATCGCACTTTTTCTCCCAACACTAACTCGCCGGCTTTTTTCACAAATACTAAAGTAGGCACTACAGATATTTCTCGCACCTCTCCGCTCGAATTATTGGTTTTAAAAATGCGGGACATCTCGCCCAATCTCAAAGTTTCTGGTGTTTGCGTATCCGGGTTGAGAATGCAGACAACCGTGTTGCTGGTGCCGAAGTCAATGGCAACTGTAGTCATGTTGATTTAAAATTTTAAATTTAATTTTTCATTCCCGCTGGCAGGGTGCGACTAACTTTAGCAGGAGTAAGAATGCGTTCTCCCTCCCGATAGCCGACAAACCGAATATAAACTAATTCTCCTTCGGTTATATCCTCAACATCCGGCTGGTGCAACTGCGGATTGTAAGCAGTTTGTTCCCACGCAGAACCGATTGTTTGAAAATCCCAGCTTGACAAGAGATTTTCTAAGGGAGTAAACAAAGCTGAGAGATTTTTGGCTGGCATATCCGGCTTGGCTTCTGCCATTTTGCGGGCGGCTGGATAGTTAGTTAACAAAGTTTGCAACTGTTCAAAGGTAGCGCGGCGAAAATCCGCAGTTAGTTGAGCTTTTTGCTGCTGCAGTTCTTCTCGCAGCCGCAAACACTGCTGCCTTAATTCTTCAATTTCGGTGGGATTAGTTGTGATTGTAGCCGATGTGGGCAGCGCGCTCAAAGTGCGATCGAACTCTTGAAAATTCAAATTCAGCACTGTTGCCAGCCGCCTCAGTTGGTTTACGGTGAGTTTTCCCACGTCTCCCTGCCGCACTAAACGTACCCCGTAGCGACTTAAGCCTGCTTTTTCGCCTAAGTCTTGCCAATCGAGAATGTCTAGCTGATTCATGCGTTCCCGCAGAATTTTATCGTACTTAAACTCGATCGCATCTCCCGCCTCAGATGCAGCATAAACGTACACTAAAATTAGAAAAATGCCCCCGATAGCTAGCGCGAAGCTGAAGGCAGGCACTGTTGTTACATCAACTGTTGCACCGAGAAGATAGAACATTGTTAACTCTTCTAAACTTGTTTTAAAGTCTGCGTTTGTTCAACGCTCAAGTTTTCTTCGCCTTGGTAGTATTCTGGCAGCAAGTCTTGAGATTCTACTTTGCCGAGGGCTTTTTCAATTCCGGCGGTGGTTTCGGTGCAACTAGAACCGGTGGCGTTGAGGACGGTTTCGGTAATTTTGCCGTCTTTGCCGATGCGGTATTCTATTTGGCGGTATTCTGCCATAATTCTTCCTCTTGGTTTAAGGCTTGAGTGTTGAGTGTTGAGTGTTGAGTTATATTATAGATTCTATTTACCAATTATTCTAATGAATTTTTGTAGCGACAATGCAACCGGGGTTTCGCCGGAGATTATGGCTGCGATTGCAGCGGCTAATTGCGGTGCTGTGATGTCTTACGGAGATGATGAATATACACAGCGTTTGCAAGTTAAATTTTCGGATTTGTTCGAGACATCGGTGACTATTTTTCCGGTAGCAACCGGTTCGGCTGCTAATGCTCTTGCCCTTGCGGTTGTTACTCCTCCTTACGGCGCTGTTTACTGTCACGCGGCATCTCATATTAATGTAGATGAATGCGGCGCGCCGGAGTTTTTTACAGGCGGTGCAAAGTTAGTTACACTAACAGGAAATCATGGTAAAATAGAGGCAGAGACTTTAGGAAAAATACTCGATCGCGCTGGTGCAGGTGTCGTCCATCACGTACAGCCCGCAGCCGTCAGCATCACTCAAGCAACGGAAGCTGGCACAGTCTACAATCCAGCAGAAATTTCCCACATTTCGGAAGTAGTTCGGGCTCACAATTTGCACCTGCACATGGATGGAGCTCGCTTTGCCAATGCTGTCGCAAGTCTTGGCTATTCTCCTGCTGATATCACTTGGCGCGCCGGTGTAGATATTCTCTCGTTTGGAGCGACAAAAAACGGCGCAATGGCTGCGGAAGCTGTGGTATTTTTTAATCAAGAATTAGCAAAAACTTTCCCTTTTTACCGCAAGCGCAGCGGGCATCTTTTCTCGAAAATGCGGTTTTTGTCGGCACAGTTGGAAGCGTATATAACGGATAATTTGTGGCTGAAGAATGCGGCTCATGCAAATAATATGGCAGCCAAATTAGCCGAAGGTTTGGCGGGAGTTGAGGGAGCTAAGTTTTGCCATCGAGTTGAAGCCAACGAGATTTTTATTCAACTTCCCGAATCGATAATTACAGCGGTTTTAGCTGAGGGCTTTCTGTTTTATCGGTGGGATGAATGTACTATTAGACTGGTAACGGCTTTTAATACTTTGGAAGCGGATGTTATTGCTTTCGTGGAAGCGGTTAAACGACATCAGTAATTATTTCCTAAGGGCGGGTTTTACGAATAATATCTGACGAATACCAACAATCTAGATAAACCCGCCACCACAACAGATAACTCACATCAACATTAAATTTGGCTCGAATGCGGAAAATCTACATTCTGATTTTTCGTTTGATGGGGGCGGGCTTGAGAGATTGCTGGTTATTTACCATTATTGTTTGTGAAACCCGTACCTACAATTTAATAGATTGAGAAACAGGTTCGGCAACTGCGGCTAGTTCGGGTTCAACTTCTTCGAGATGTGCTTCTAAAAGCGCGAGATTTCTCATGTTTGATTTATAAAAAGCATCGAAGATATCTCCGACTAAAGGTACTGAACCCACAACTGCTTCTAAACCGATATTGTAAATCATTTTCCCTAGAGTTTTTTGGGGAATGTTGAATTGAGTTGCTAAGTAAATTAGGTATGCGGAAAATGCGGTATCTACGATATCCCCAGCACCCGGAACTAAACCGATAATGGGATCTAAACCAATGCGAAATTTGGTGCCGGGGATGCCAATGGCGGTATCCATCAGGCGGCTGAGTTTGCGGATGCGGTTGAGGGTGGCGAGACGCTCTATGTTGTTCATATTATTATTGTTGAACTAGGTTGAAAATTTGAAATCTGTCGGAAGACGGAAAAAAAACATCTAGAAACCGCTCATTTTCCATCTTCGCTAATATGCTGAATTCCCCATTCGTGCATGGCATTAATAATCGGTTTGAGACTTTCACCCAAAGGCGTTAGCGAATATTCAACTTTTGGCGGCACTTGCAGGTAAATTTCCCGATGCACGATCGCGTCTGATTCCATTTCGCGCAGTTGCTGCGTCAGCATCTTCTGAGTAATGCCGTTGACAGCTCGTTGCAGCTCGTTAAAACGCTTCACTCCTTGAAACAACTCCCGCAGAATCAAGACTTTCCAGCGCCCGCCAATCACCTCTAGAGTGCGTTCTACAGGGCAATTTGCTCGATCGACTTTTACTTCTTGGACTTGCATAGTATCTTTTTGGTAAGTACCGCACTTTTAAGTGCGTACTATCCATAATAGCTTGACTCGGTTTAAAATAAAAACATCAAAGAAACACCGGATAAATTTCACTGAGGATTCAGAAAATGATTACCATCAGAAAAAGTGAAGCGAGAGGACACGCAAATCACGGTTGGCTCGACAGTTACCACACATTTTCTTTTGCCGGCTATTACGATCCAAATTATATGAATTTTCGATCTTTGCGCGTAATTAATGAGGATTTTGTTAGTCCCGGCAAAGGTTTCGGCACTCACGGACACAGCGACATGGAAATCATTACTTATGTACTGGAAGGAGCATTAGAACACAAGGACAGTTTGGGTACCGGTGCAGTGATTAAACCCGGTGAAGTGCAGCGGATGAGTGCAGGTACGGGTATCCAGCACAGCGAGTTCAATAGCTCGCAAACAGACCCGGTTCATTTGCTGCAAATCTGGCTGTTACCCGATACAAAAGGCTTGCAGCCGAGTTACGAGCAGCGGGAGTTTCCCCTAGCAGAAAGGCACGGAAAACTGCGCTTAGTGGCGGCGCGAGATGCTAGAGATGGTGCTGTCAAAGTCCATCAAGATGTTGATTTGTATGCGGCTGTTTTGGATAAAGACTCGCGGGTTTCTCATGCTTTCCAGCCAAATCGTCATGCTTGGGTGCAAGTGGCTCGCGGCTCGGTTTTGCTCAACGGTTTGACTTTGAAAAATGGCGACGCTGCGGCCGTTAGCGGTGAGTCTGAGGTGGTGATTGAAGCGGCTGCAGATGCTGAATTTTTGCTGTTTGATTTGGCATAAAATGGGGCAGCCTAGATATTAAGTAAGGTGCACATTGTGCACCCTACTTAGTGATGGATAATCTGCGCCTTGCACACCCTACTAAGGGTGGGTTACTACTTAGGAAATAAGTAAATAGGAGGAAGACCGTAAATTTTATTTGTGGTACTTTTGCTAAGGCTAAGTGTTTAGGATAAATTTTTATGCAAGAAAACCCGATCGCCAGAAAGCATCTTATTTGGAGCCTCATCACTGGTTTAGCAGTCGGCGCGATCGCGGGCGCACCCATCGGCTGGATGGCTAATGGGTATTATTCCGAGCAGCGTTTGGCTCAAATTCTGATTTGCCGAGAAAAGAATAGAGATCAGCCAGTTGCGATTGTTGAGTCTAGGTGCGGTTCCCGATTCTAAATTTTTCTGCTAGTCAGAGGGCTGTGTCAAATATTTTTAGGCTTGTGCGAATGTCGAAAGTTCGATCGCGCAGGCGTTTTGGCGTTATCAACCGTGAATATGCCACAAACCGGAAAAGTTATCCGTCTGTTGATATGTGGGTATGTTAAATTTACACAATAATGAATTACAGCAGAACAATTCCGGCTATTTTGAGTGCTACGATCGCTCTGAGTTCGATCGCCCTCATCCCGCTCACATCACCTCAAATTGCCCTAGCATTAACCGCCGACAAAGTTAAAACCGTTGCCCAAGAAATTACGGTTCGCATCCAGGGGCCAAAAGGCGGTTCAGGAGTAATTTTAGAGAAACACGGCAGCACATACTATATTCTCACTAACTGGCACGTTGTCGATAAAGCCGGCGATTACGAGGTTGTAACTCCTGACGGCAAAGCTCACTCTGTATACTACAGCCTCGTGCGGCGAGTGCCGGGGATGGATTTAGCCGTCGTACCCTTCAGCAGCACCCAAAGCTACCCCCTGGCTCAATTAGCCAATTCCGCAGCAACTAAGGGAAACAAGGCTTATGTGGCTGGCTGGCCGATATCCGGCGGTTCTCTGAGACAACCGATTTTCATCGCCACGGAAGGTCAGCTTACCGGCCGCCAAACTCCCTGGAACGGCTATACTTTGGTCTACAATAACTTAGTGAGAGCGGGCATGAGCGGCGGGCCGGTGCTCGACGATGCAGGGCGAGTTGTCGCAATTAACGGCATTGTCAGGTTAGAGGACAACTCTGATAAAATCGTGGCGGCGGGAATAGAAATTAATACTTTCATGAAATGGCGATCGACTATTTCGCTGCCAGTAGTTCCCCAATCTCCTACTGCCGGAAACCAGAAAACTCCGGCGAATAATCCGCCCCGCACGCCCGCAAGTGCGATCGCCTTTGCTGCTACCAATACCCTCAAAGGGCCTTCGGAAGTTGTCAGTTCCCTTGCCCTAGCTTCAGCTTATTTTACTACAGGAAATAGCAACGGCACAATCTCAGTTTGGAATTTTCCCAGCGGGCAATTAAAAACTACCCTGCAAGGTCACACGGAAGCCGTAAACGCACTGGCAGCGAGTGCGGATGGCAAGGTGTTAGCTAGCGGCAGCGACGACAAAACCGTGAAAATTTGGAATTTAGAAACTGGCGCGGTTGTACGCACTTTAAGCGGGCATTCCAATGCAGTTTCGAGCGTTGCCGTTAGTCCTGATGGTCAATTTGTAGCCAGCGGTAGTTGGGACAAAACGATTAAGATTTGGAATGCGAAAACGGGGGAATTGCTGCGGACTTTGACTGGGCATTCTGGGTTGGTGAATGCAGTTGCAATCAGTCCTGATAGCAAAACTTTAGCTAGCGGCAGCAAAGACGGTTCTATTAAGTTCTGGAATTTAGCTACTGGTCAAGAAATTCGCACGATTAGCGGGAAAAACTTGTCGGTTTTGTCGCTAGCTTTTACTCCCGACGGCAAGAGTTTAGCGGCGGGAAACAGCAACGGCACTGTTGGGTTGTGGAATGCCGGAAACGGGCAGTTAATTCGGCGTTTAAGCGGGCATACTGACGGGGTTTGGTCGGTGGCTTTCAGTCGGGATGGCACTACGCTGGTTACTGGGAGTTGGGATAAGAGTGTGAGACTTTGGGATGTGCGATCGGGCGAATTGAGAGGTAATTTGAGCGGTCATGCTGGCTACGTTAGCGCTGTGGCTATTAGCGCAGATGGCAAGACTATTGTGAGTGCTGGTTGGTTGGGGGAAATTAAGATTTGGAAACGGGGGAGTTGAGAGTGCGATCGAATGTGCTACGATTTAATGAGAGCGTCATTGAACAACAAAAATAGTCACCAAAACTGTTTCGTCAAAAGGTGAAAAATGAGTACCTTAACAACTAAATTACCTACAGACACCTGGGTAGTAGCAACATGGGAAGAATTCATCGCGATGGCAGATGACCCAGCTTACAATAAAGCCAAATGCTACTACCGCAACGGACAAATGAGGATTGAAACTATGTCAGTAGGGCCTGATCATTCCCGAGATAATGCGATCGCACTTTTCGCAATTAATCTATTTTGTACTATCAAAGGTATTTCTCTTAACGGATTGGATAACTGTAGCTACAGGAAAACTGGAGTGCGAGAGTGTCAACCGGATGTATCATACTATATTGGAGAAAGAGCGCAATTAGCACCGAGGGGATCTTCGATCGCAAGTCTTGACGTTACCCCACCGCCCGATTTGGTCATAGAAGTTGCTGACTCTACTTTGGCGGATGATATTGGTGAAAAACGGTTGCTTTACGAAGAGCTAAAAGTGGCTGAATATTGGGTCGTAGACGTGCAGAAATCCCAAATTCTTGCCTTTGCTATTATTGCTGATAATGGCAGTCGGCGGATTGTGCGATCGGAAGTTTTGCCGGGATTAACTATTGCGGTGTTGGAAGAGGCTTTGCGGCGGAGTCGCACTGAAGATCAAGCACAGGTAGGGGCTTGGTTGTTGGCTCAATTTCAGCAGCAGTAATCCAAATAGAAAGCGATCGCCCTTACTCATTGGGAAAGGCAAGGCGAGCGCACTTTTTATAAAATCAGGATATTAATGCTTACTCACCTTCATCCAGTAAACTTTGAAGCATTGGAGTTAGAATTTTTACAACTGGATTATTTGTAAGCTCCATTACCGCTGCTACTCCACCCGCTTTCAAAGCTTTAAGTACCTTTTTTTTCACATCGGGCTGTTTTTCAATTTTTTCCATAGCTTTTGCAGCAACTGCTGATTTGTCAGCAACCGTTGTTGTTGGGTATGTCTGAGATAACTGATCTAAAAGGTGCTGGATTTCTTTTGCCGCCTCCGCAAGAGTTTGCCTTTGTTCAGGTGAGTAATTGTTGTTAATAGTAGCAGCTATTTGCTCAGCCTTAATGTTCTTGCTGAATGCAACACCTATTGATGCTTGACTTTGATCGATTTTGGGTTCTGACATAATATCTCCCTAGTAATCACTAACTATTGTTGTCTATTATTTATATTAGCACCTATTTGCCCAGTAATCGTGTTATTATCTGAAAAGGCAACACCAATTGAGGCTCTACTTTGGTCAATATTCGTACATGTATTGATAGATTTATCTTCGATGTTAACTACGTAAATTTCTTCGTCATTACTATCTAAAGCTTTATATAATGTTGAAACTACATCTTCCAAAAATTTCTCATCGCTGGCGATTTTTTTGTGATTCATGAGTAAAATGTTTACTTTATCTCCTGAAACAAAAGATACTTCAATCACATATTCTATTGTGAGAATTTCATAAGCTGGTGGCCGGGTTGCATTATAAATTAAAGACAGTATTATGAGTATAACTATTCCGATTACCCATGTTGGATTGAATTCTCTAAAAACCAAAAACAATCCCACTACACCCATAAAAATTATAAATTCAAATGGTACTACATTCTTGTTTTTTATTATGGAGATGCTGTCAGCTTCAGTAACTCTAAAGCCACTAATATTACGAACGAGATAGACAGCATTTCCTAATCTAACTGTTTTTCTGCTGAAATATAGTTTAGAGGCTTTGAGTAAAATAGTTTGGCGTTGAGGCTGAGTCCGAGCCATAATTTAAAGTTTTCAATTTACTTACTGACTAATGTAGCTTTTGGCATAATCAAATAAAAATTTAGTTTGTGGTTGGCTCAATTTCAGCAGCATTAATCGATGTAGCATAGCAAGCGATTGCTCAATTTATCTTAACTCCCCAAGCTAAACTACTAAATCTTCGATCGTGAACTTCAATAAGTCGCACAGGGCTTTGATCTGTGCTGGGTAAAGCTTGGGGACGTGTCTGTCGGTTTCCCAGTTGATGACTGTGGATTCCACCACGTTACACGCTCTTGCCACTTGTATTCGAGTCAAACCTAGACTTTCACGTCTTTCTCTTAGCTTTTGCCCCAGCGTCATTATCTGTCCCGTACTTAGTTCAGTTGATTATGCTTATTCAGTTGACTATATGTAGTTCGTGTCATAATCTAGAGACAGACACAAAGTCTAACAAAGGTCAAAAGCCAGTCCGCGCCCTCGACAAGCATTGAACTGGCTTTGGCTCCAACATTCAAATGGAGACAAATTTAATTATGCCCTACAAACAGCGCCTTAACAGGTGGTTGGTTGTTCGCCTGCTTCCCAATATGCAGCGAATCACTGTGGCCCACTTTTTCAGACATTCCGATGCTGACGGCTATCTGCGGATCGTCCGGCAGTTAATCCCCAAGGCTCAATTTGTGATTGTTTTTAATGCCGATATCAACCTAGAAACAGCGCCTAACAACATCAAAGGCAGCTAGTTGAGGGTTCGGTTAGGCACAGAATCTACTGGTAGGGTGCGTCAGTTGGTAGAGATTCCATGCACGTCGGCTAATCATTTCCGCGCTTCGCACCCTACTACCTAGCGTCTCGCTTCCAAGTACGATCGACACTTATGATAGATTTGGTTCTTGCCAGACTACACTGGAAGACAAAATCAAATTAAAAATTTCGCCATAAATTCGATCAACCCGCCGATCGGGCGGGACTCTCAACTTCGTGGAACAGGCGTACCGCCTGTGGTTGGCAAAGTAAATCTACAATCTAAAATCTAAAATTGCGTGACTTCTGACAAATGATTGAAGTAGAACACTTAAGCAAAACTTACGGTTCGACCGCAGCGATCGCGGACGTGTCTTTTTCGGTCGAATCGGGAGAAATTCTCGGGTTTTTGGGGCCAAACGGCGCGGGCAAAACCACAACGATGCGGATTTTGTCGGGATATTTGCCGGCCTCCAGCGGTACAGCCCGCATCGCCGGCATGGATGTTCACGAAAACTCCATGGCAGTCAGACAGCGCATCGGCTATCTGCCGGAAAACCCGCCACTGTATCCAGAAATGACTGTGGAAGGGTTTCTGTTTTTTGTGGCCAGGATCAAGCAAGTACCTGCGGGCGATCGCGCGCGACGAGTTACCTCCGCGATCGAACGCTGCGGCCTGGTTGATAAACGCAAAGTTTTAATCCGCAAGCTTTCTAAAGGATTTCGTCAGCGCGTCGGTATCGCCCAGGCGATCGTCCACGACCCACCAGTCATTATCTTAGACGAACCAACCGTCGGTCTCGACCCCCGACAAATCATCGAAGTCCGCAATTTAATCAAAAGCCTTGGCGGCCAGCACACAATTATCCTTTCCACGCACATTCTGCCGGAAGTCAGCATGACTTGTAACCGCGTTACCATCATCAATCGCGGTAAAATCGTCGCTGCGGGTAGTCCCGAAAATTTGATGGGAGAGTTGGCGGTGGGAGAGGGCTACGAACTCGAAGTCGAAGGCGAGGCAGATTTGGTAAACAGTCTGCTGTTGCCTTCTTTGGAAAATTTGCCAGGAGTTCGATCGATCGAATTGATTCCAAGCCAGCAATTTTTAGTGAATCGCTGCCGCTTGCGGGCGTTGTGCGAACCGGAAAGAGAACCCGGACGAGAAATTGCTACAGCTATCGTCGCCTCTGGATTTGGACTGTGCGAAATGCGCCGCTCTCGCGCTACTCTGGAAGATGTGTTTTTAAGGCTGACAGCGGCTGAAAAGAAACCGGAAGAAAATCTGGTTCACCGCGAACCGGAGGTCGCTCAAAATCTGCAAGAAGCCACAGTAATTCAAGACTTGATCGCGGATTCTCATCAATCGGAATCAGAACCAATTGCGGATTCTCATCAATCGGAATCAGAACCACTTGCGGACAATCTGCCAGTTTCAAATAAACCCGAGTCTCTCTATGATTCTCATTCCGCATCGGAACCAGTTGCAGAAACTGAAGAGTTGCTTTATGATTCTCATTCGGCATCGGAACCAGTTGCAGAAACCGTACAGCCGATCGAACTTTCTCCACCCGAATTAGAACCAGTTGCAGAAAGCGTAGAGTTGATTGAACATCCTCAACCAGAACCAGAACCAGTTGCAGAAACCGTACAGCCGATCGAACTTTCTCCACCCGAATTAGAACCAGTTGCAGAAAGCGTAGAGTTGATTGAACATCCTCAACCAGAATCAGAACCAGTTGCAGAAACCGTACAGCCGATAAAAGGGAAGCATCTCAGTTTGGGTGTCACAAGAACCCGAGCATCTTACTCTCTACAGATATCTAAACAAGCAAGCAGGATGCTCACTTTTGTAAAAAATGTTTTTTACAAAAGGGAGATACTCCCGATAGAACCTTCTCCACCAGCACCAGTTGTCGAAAATCTCGAAGTTTCACAAACCGTAGAGTCGATCGACTATTCTCAACCAGAATCCGAACCAGTTGTCGAAAGGCAAGAGTCGCTAGAGAATCCTCAACCAGAACGGATTGTTGAAAATCTAGAAGTTTCACACACAGTAGAGTCGCTAGAGCATCCTCAACCAGAACGGATTGTTGAAAATCTAGAAGTTTCACACACAGTAGAGTCGCTAGAGCATCCTCAACCAGAACGGATTGTCGAAAATTTAGAAGTTTCACACACAGTAGAGTCGCTAGAGCATCCTCAACCAGAACGGATTGTCGAAAATTTAGAAGTTTCACACACAGTAGAGTCGCTAGAGAATCCTCAACCAGAACCGATTGTTGAAACGCAAGAGTCGATCGACTATTCTCAACCAGAATCGGAACCAATTACAGAAACACCAGAGGAAATAAGCGATTTAGAACCAGGAATGCAGCCAGTGGTAGATTTTCTGGAAAGTGTAGAAAGACAAGAGTCGATAGAGCATTCTCAACCAGAACCGGTTGTCGAAAATCTGCTCATTGTCGAAACAGTAGAGTCGCTAGAACATCCTCAACCAGA
>NZ_JAUBPU010000085.1:0-17212 GCF_036700885.1 Microcoleus sp. S13_B4 | reverse complement strand
CTTCCCGCTTGATTTGGCTGCAAGTGAAGTCACCCCAGTGGCAATGGTTGCTCCTTCTATCAATGGCTAAGTTTTAGCTTTTGATTACAAAAAGCGCTCCTAGTAATAGGGGCGCTTTTTGTTTTGGGAAACATATTGTTAGAGGCTTTATTCTAATATAAAGTCCGGTAAAATAACCCTTATAACTCACATCTTGCACACTTGTTAATAAGAATAAACCTTTCACGGGTGGGTTCTCCTGGCCACCCCACAATAAAATCTACTCTTTGTATAACAGGCCGGAAAGCCTGTGCGAGTGAGAAGGGTGCAAGATGTCATTTATAACGTTAGTAGTGAGTACGATCGTCCGAGGGAATTTTAGGAGGACGATCGTACTCACTACTAACCCATTTTATTCTGCTTGTGAGAGCGGACATAACAATTAACGACTCATAAAAAATAACTAATAACTAATAACTAATCACTGATGACTATCGAGTTTGATAATTCCGAGGCAACCGGAAATGAGATTAGCGGTAAGGATTCAATGCACAAATGGCTGTCGGTGGTGGGGATTGGCGAAGACGGATTATCGGGATTGAGTGCGATCGCCCGACAACTACTCGATCGATCTCAAGTCGTTGTTGGTGGTGCCCGTCACCTCGCAATGCTACCAACCGACGACACCCGCGAACAATTACTTTGGGCTTCGCCGATACAAGCAACAGTCGATCAAATCATCCGTCGCCGGGGACAGTCTGTCTGTGTGATCGCAACCGGCGATCCGATGTGTCACGGAATTGGGGTCACGCTGTCGCGCAAAATTCCTATTTCGGAAATGACTGTAATTCCCGCTGCATCGGCTTTTAGTCTTGCTTGCGCCCGTCTGGGCTGGGCTTTGGCGGATGTTGAGACTTTCAGTTTGACAAATCGCCCGATCGCATCGATCGCCCTTGCTTTGTCTCCCGGCGCGCGCTTGCTGGTGTTGAGCGCTGACAGATACACGCCGGGAAAGGTGGCACAATTGTTGACACAGCGAGGGTTTGGCAGCAGTTTGATGACCGTGTTCGAGCGGATGGGAGGGGATGCGGAACGGCAGATCGAGAGGGTGGCAGCAGCCTGGAATGCAGAGGATTTGGCTGATTTGAACACGATCGCGATCGCAGTTGCAGCCGATCGCCAAACTGTGATTTTCCCTCGTACCTCGGGTTTGCCGGATGCTGCTTATCGCCACGACGGACAACTTACCAAGCGGGAGGTTAGAGCCGTTACTCTGTCAACGTTAGCACCGATTCCCGGAGAGTTGCTTTGGGATGTGGGGGCGGGCTGCGGCTCGATCGCGATCGAATGGATGCGGAGTCATCCTCGGTGCAGGGCGATCGCGATCGAGCGCCATCCGACTCGATTGCAATACATCGCTGAAAATGCCTCGACTTTTGGCGTTCCCGAACTCCAAATTGTCGCGGGAGAAGCGCCGGAAGCCCTGACAAATTTGCCTCAACCGAATGCTATTTTCATCGGCGGCGGTGTCACCGCAGAAGCTGTGCTGGAAACTTGCTGGAATGCTTTAGGTGAAGGCGACCGATTAGTTGTTAATGCGGTGACAGTTGAGAGCGAGTTTAAAGTTTTGCAATGGCACGAGCTTTATGGCGGGGAACTAATTAGAATTGGGATTCAGCGAGTAGGGGCGATCGGTTCTTTTCAGGGTTGGAAACCGCTTGCACCGGTGACACAGTGGGCGGTGGTTAAGAGATGAAAGGCGATCGATATCTTTGCTGGAAGCCATGATAAATAACACTCTGTTATACGCTTAAATTTTGTGTTGAAAATCAATTACATTCTTGTGGGATGGGCTTCTAGCCCGTCCCGAAAGCCAGCAGCTTACTATCTAATATAAATAGCAATAAAAATATGGCACATTTTCCAAACAAGTTAGCGAGTCAGCAGAATATTATTGTACAGAATTTAGCACAGTTGACTCTAGACTATCAAAAGACTAAATCAGAGCGCCAACAGATAATTCATCTTTGTACGGAGGAAGATTTATCGTTTTTGGAGGAGCTGGAGTTAGTGACAGTTAGCCTTCGCGGTTATGCTAGTCAGATTGAGGCTAGCGCGGGAGTTGAGAACCGGGAGGAAGCGATCGCAAATTTACAAATTTACATCACTTAGGGTGTTCGATCGTTCTGCGATCGCTCAGTTTTATGATGAGACGCGATCGGGCTATCTTCAAATGCGAGCCTATATCCGAATGCTAGACTATTTGCGGCTGCTAGTGTTGGAGTATTTGCCGACGGAACAAAGCTAAAGTCATCATCACAATGGAATAAACGTAGCACAACTCAGTCACCTGATGAATTTTCAGAAGATGAACGTAATAAGCCTAGCAAGAAAGAAATTCCGATAGCTTGAAAAAGAGAAATTGTGGATAATCCAAACAAATCTGGCATAAGCCAGTTCCATAGAAGAACAACCAATATAGAATTAACCACTGCCCAAACGATACCACCAATTATTATTGTTAAGCAGCCACCACTGCAACCAGCAGTCAAAAAATTACCCAAACTATTCATGAGAAATTTTCCTCATTTGTTTCGCTCTATTTAAAACAGAAAGCTCACTTGCTTAACAATAACTTCCCAAGCAAAAATAAACCCACTGCTTGCAACCAAGATATTTCCTTAAATCCAAACAGAGAAGGCATTAGCGAATTCCAAAGGAAGACTGTCAATGGACTGACTAAAATAGCTATAAGCACCAACAATGGAATGAGAATCAAAAGAACGAACCCAGTAGCAGAAACATACCATCGCAAATATGACCATCCTGAATGTAGACCAAAATGAGGATAATTCATGCCCACCTCCTAGTAAGATGTAAAATTGGGTCTGTTTGTAAAGCCATAAAAACTTTCCGCATAAAGTCTGTTCATTAACATCATTAAATAAACAACTGTCAATGTCAATTCATAAAATTCATAACTTTAACTTCATAAAAGTCATATTTATAAATGCCTAAAAAAAAATAGATTGGGTTTAACACAAGTTAAACCCAACCTATTAATTAAATGAGACTTAAGACTTTAGCCTTGATTCACCACAGTCGGTTTTAAACTTTCCTGTGACTTCGATTGATCTAAACCATTTTGAACTTCCACAGATTCCTTAATCGGTTTCCGGGCTTCAATTAAACTCAAAGCTTTGTTGACACCTTCAGGTAAAATCACTACCAAACTGCCGGCCGGCGCCTCATCTAAAGCCTTGTTAACGGCCGTTGTTTCGTCGAGAATCAACTCGTATTCAACTTGAGATTTGTTTGCGGTTCCTGCAGAAATCGCCTCTGCAATTCCCTGGCAAATTAACTTGGCCACAACACCGGGTTCTCGCCCGCGCCTGTCAATATCTTCCTTCACAATAATACGATCGAACATCTCGGCCGAAAGTTTGCCCAGCGTGACAAAATCTTCATCTCGCCGGTCTCCGGGGGCACCTACTACGCCGATCCGCCGTCCCGGCCAATTCAGCACGAAGCTGCCCAAAGCTTTGTAGCTGTGGGGGTTGTGGGCGTAGTCGAGCAAAGCGTGATAGTTGCCCAAATTAAACAAATTCATCCGTCCGGGAGTTTGACCGACGGATGCTTGGAAGCTTGACAAAGCCGATCGAATATCTTCTATTTTCAATCCTTGGGCAAAAGCCGCCAAACAAGCTGCTAAAGCATTAGCAATCATAAACGGCGCGCGTCCGCCCATCGTCAGCGGCACGTTCACAGCCTGCTCAATTCTCAGCGTCCAATCGCCTTTCAAGATCGACAAATACCCATTTTCGTAAATCGCTGCCAGCCCACCCGCAGCGGTATGTTTGGCAACCAGTTCGTTGTCCGGGTTCATCGAAAAATAGGCAATTTGAGCCTTGACACGCTGCGCCATCCGTGATACTAGGGGGTCGTCGGCATTTAAAACTGCATAGCCTTTGGGCATTACCGCCTCGACGAGGACGCTCTTGAGTTTGGCCAGTTGTTCCACGGTGTCGATGTCGCCAATTCCCAAGTGATCGGCCGCGACGTTCAAGACGACGCCGACATCGCACTGATCGAAGCCGAGGCCCGATCGCAAAATTCCGCCTCTAGCCGTTTCCAGCACCGCTACTTCCACCGTTGGGTCAGATAAAATCAACTGAGCGCTCTGCGGCCCGGTATTGTCTCCGCTTTCTACCAAATAATCGCCGATGTAAGTGCCGTCGGTAGTCGTGTAGCCGGTAATCTGACCGGTCTGCTTGACAATGTGGGCAAGCAGGCGAGTGGTTGTAGTTTTGCCGTTGGTTCCCGTTACGGCTAAAATCGGCACCCGGCTGGGTTGAGGTGAGGGGAAAAGCATATCGAAGACGGCGCCGGCGACGTTGCGGGGTAAACCCTGACTCGGGGCGACGTGCATTCTGAAACCCGGTGCTGCGTTGACTTCGACGATGACGCCGTTGACATCGCGCAGTGGTTGAGAAATGTCGGGAGTTACTACGTCAATGCCCGCTATGTCCAAACCGATAATTTTGGCGACTCTGGAAAACAGCCAGACGTTTTCGGGGTGGATTTCGTCGGTGCGATCGACTGCAATGCCACCGGTACTCAAGTTTGCTGTCGCCCGCAAAAATACTCTTTCGCCGACGGGCACTACGGAGTCCATCGCGTATCCTTGCTTTTGCAGCAAGTCCAGCGACAATTTGTCGATCGTGATGCGAGTGAGCACGTTGTCGTGTCCGTCTCCCCGCTGCGGGTCGCGGTTTACTTCTTCAATAAGCTGTTCTACTGTAGACCTGCCGTTACCTACGACGTTAGCGGGGACTCGTTCTGCGACTGCTACGACTTGTCCGTTGACTACCAATACTCTGTGATCGCGGCCGACATAATAGCGCTCGACAATCACGTTTTTTGTTTTTGAGGCTGCGCTGGCTAAGTCGTAGGCTTCTTCTGCTGCTTCCCAGGAATTGATGTCGATCGTAATGCCGCGGCCGTGGTTTCCGTCTAGGGGTTTGAGGACGATCGGATAACCGCCGACATCTTCGATCGCTCCTTGCAGTTCATCCAAATAATTAATCACCGTCCCTCTGGGAACCGGTACGCCGGCGCTGGCTAGGATATTTTTGGTACCTTCCTTGTCACAGGCAAGTTCTACTCCCAAAACTCCCGTGCGGTTGCTCAGAGTTGCCTGAATCCGTTTTTGGTGAACCCCATAGCCGAGTTGAATCATAAACCGGGCGCTCAAAGGTATCCAAGGAATGCCGCGCGCTTCTGCTTCCTTAATCAGTGTTTCCGTGCTCGGCCCCAGGGCCGCCGACGCAGCAAACTCTCTCAGGTCTCTCAAATCTTGAACTAATTCTGCTGCGGGATAAGTGCCTGTCTCGGCAATGCTTTGGCACAGCCGCACGCCCGCCCGGGCTGCATAGCGACCTGCTTGTTCGTTTTGATACTCGATTACTACTTGGTAAATACCTGGGGTCGCAGTCTCGCGGGTACGGCCGAACCCGACCGGCATTCCGGCCATTTCCTGAAGTTCTAGGGCGACGTGTTCGATTACGTGTCCCATCATGGTGCCTTCTCTGACCCGTTGCAGGAATCCTCCCTGATGGCCTGGCGAACAGTGATGGTCGTTCAAACTCGGAAGTGCGGCGATCAACCCTTCATAGAAGCCAGGAATTTCCGATGTGGTTTTATCTGCCCACTCCTCTAAATCCAGACGCATCAGGACGAGTTTCTGGCGTCGGATGCTCCAGTAGTTGGGGCCGCGTAAGGTCTGGATTTTAAGTATTTTCATGGCAGTTAGAGGGGTATGGGGCGCGAAATCTTATAGATAATTGGAGCATTTATTCAATTTCGATCTAGATTGCTCGATCGACTGTTCGCTGCGAACAGTTTGGGTGTGAATTTCCAGTTATGGGCTACCCAATTGAAAATTTATGCCCTGCGTGCGATCGGCTAAAAACAAGTACAAGTCCATTACTCGCAAAAACTCAAAGGCCGAAGCTAGAATTTTCTGTGGTTCGGCTTCCTGGCGTCAGCCCGTGGCTGCTTCGGAATCTATTTTATTGTTGTATCCATGATTCGGCCGGAATGCCGCCTAATTTCTGCCGAATCAATGACAAGAGATGTTCTACCTTAGTTGGCTGTGCGGCATTCGGGGGGCCAGCCAGACTCGGAACACGCTCCCGATGGCATTGGTTTGCCTAGGGGCATATTGTAGCAATCTCCGTGACACAGAACGTGCAAGCGCATATTGAACAGACTTAAGGGTTCTGTCGCTCCTACCATAGACTCATTGGTATAAAAATTTTCCCTAGAATCAACAATTGTCACAGTGCCTTTACCAAGAATTTTCATAGTATCGTCTCCCTCAAACAAGGCGCAGGTGTCTTCGTCAATACCAATAGCGAGGCGATCTGGATGGCAAGCCACAGCCGACAGCAAGCGAGCCATGCGGTTGCGGTTGTGAAAATGCTGATCGACGATGATCTCAGGAATAATGTTAAGTCCGTTTGCCATGTCTACTAAAGAGCGGTTCGGCGGGGCGCCACTCCCACCGCCTGCAATCATGTGATATCCCATCACCGCAGCACCCGCGCTGGTGCCAGCGAGGGTAATCTTGCCTTCGAGAGTTTCTTTGCGAATTTTCTCCATCAGCGGGGTGTCCGCCAGCAGCCCACAAAGCCGCAGTTGGTCGCCGCCTGTGATGAATACGCCCGTACAGTCTTCTAAGTAATCTTTCCAGACGGGATTTTCGCCTTGTTCGCGTTCGCGGATGTCCACTACTTTGACGGCGTTAACGCCCATTTCGTCAAATATGGTGCGGTAGCGGTTGCTAATTCCTTCGGGATCTCGCGAAGCGCACGGAATGATCGCCAGCCGAGCGTTTGCACCCCCAGCACGGCAAAAAAAGGTGTTTAGAATCTCTCGCCCGTGAACTTTGTCTTCGGCTCCCCCGATGACCATAATAGAGGTTTTTGTGCGCTGGGGAATATTGTGTTCAAGGGCTTGAGATGTCAACTGCTGCATGGTGTGTCTTCCTCTGTTGGATGTGAAATTCAATTTTGCCGTTGCTGTGGGTACAATAGGGCTTTTTAAGAATAAATTTTTGTTTGTGCGAGTGAGGTGCGATCGCCGATCGCGCTATCCCGCAGTTGTTTGGCGGCGAGTTTGCTGGCAGTCGCTGTCATGAAAAACAGATTATTTTTGTAAAAAACGGGCCCGCCGACAAAGGAAGAGAATTTAACTTGCAAAAATTCTCAGAAATTATAAGAAATTATAAAGAATAAAGCAATTACTGAAAACTGAACTCCCTCTAAGGGTCAAACTAGAGGTAATGTATCAATAAATTCCAATAATTGTGCGCTTTGACGTAGTTACCTTATTTCCAGAATTTTTCCGGGCTCCCCTGGAGTCGGGACTGATGGGCAAAGCCTTAGCTAAAAAGATTGCTGAGGTGAATTTTGTCAATCCCCGCGATTTTACCACAGACAAGCACCAGCGAGTCGATGATGAGCCTTACGGGGGCGGAGTTGGGATGCTGATGAAGCCGGAACCGATTTTTGCTGCGGTGGAGTCGCTGCCGGTTTTGCCAAGGCGAGAGGTGATTTTGCTGACTCCCCAGGGGGAACCGATGCAGCAGACGATGTTTCGGGAGTTGGCGGCCGATCGCGATCAGTTGGTGTTGATTTGTGGCCATTATGAGGGTGTGGACGATCGAGTCCTGCATTTAGTAACTCGCGAGGTATCTTTGGGGGATTTTGTGCTCACGGGGGGCGAAATTCCGGCTTTAGCTTTGATTAATGGGGTTTTGCGATTGCTGCGGGGAACTGTGGCGAAGGAAGATTCCCTAAAGTTTGAAAGTTTTGAGGACGGACTTTTGGATTATCCGCAGTACACTCGACCGGCGGATTTTCGGGGATTGAAGGTGCCCGACGTGTTGCTGTCTGGTAATCACGCAGAAATTGCTCGCTGGCGCAAGCAACAGCAAATTGAAAGAACTCGATCGCGCCGACCGGATTTGCTAGCGGATTAGTTAACTCTTGACTTTTAACAGTCGGGGTTGAGCATCCTATTTTTAGCAGAGAAACTTATGTTAAAAAATCAACTTTTGTGCTGTACGGCGATCGCCTTTTTCCTCGCCGCTGAAGTTACTGTAAATTTAACTCCTGGCAGCGGCGGCAAATGGTTACATATTAACCGGGAAGCTTTTGCCCGAAGTAGTGGAGCAAGTAGCGGCGGGCGATCGTCTTCTTCTAGTTCTAGTTCCAGTTCCAGCCGCTCTAGCAGTACCTCGCCTAGCCGTTCTAGTTCTTCTAGTTCTTCTTCTAGCAACAGCTCGTCTGGCACTTCTTCTAGTTCTTCTAGAAACAGCTCGTCTGGCACTTCTTCTAGTTCCATTCCCAGCCGTCCCAGCAACAGTGGAAACACTGGGGGAAGAGTTCGCAGCGGCTCTTTTGAAAAGCCGACTTCACCTGCACCTGTTGCCGTACCTAACCCTCCAATTCCCCAACAATATGGAAATAACAGAACTGTAATTATTCAGCGGCGCACCTATAATTCCGCTCCGAGTTATGCAGTTCCGTACAATCCCGGTAACAACAGTCAGCCAAATTCTAGTTATAATCCAGAGCCAGCAGTTAATCCAACGCCAATCACCACTGATAATTCGGGCGACGGTGAACTCGTAGCGCCATCTTCAGACCATCCCGGTAACAGTCAGCCAAATACTGATTATAATCAACAGCCAGTAATTAATCCAGCACCAATTTCCACGGAAAATACCTCTGACAACGCTCCGAGTTCGCCATCATCTGAGGATTGGAAATTGTTTTGGTTTTGGCTGTTTGTTTCGGCAGGGGGTGTAGCGTTAATCGCTTACTGTATTTACTATTATCGACCACCGTCTGGAGAGGCAAATAAGAAACCTATTTTTGCGGTCAGCAAGTTGCAAGTTGCAATATTAGTTGGATCTTACCCAGGAGTGCAAATTCAGCTAACTGACTTGACGTTAAATTCTGATGTAAAAAGTGCACCCAACAGGGCAGTTTTTTTGCAAGAATGTGTTCTGGTTGTTTTGCGCTCGTGCGATAATTGGAGTCACGTTTGCGGGAATTCCCAGATATTTGCGAGTCGGGCGGAAGCGGAGCAAATATTCAATCAACTCTCGATTCAAGAACGCAGCAAGTTAAGTGTAGAAACTCTGAGTTTGGTTAACGGCGACATCCGCTGCCTACCGTCTGTCAGTGCTGGCGGTCGAGGGTCGGGAGAGTATATTGTAGTGACGTTTTTGATAGGAACAGAGGATGTCAGACCGTTATTTGGAGACATTCGCGATGTTGGAAAATTGAAAATAGCGTTAGAGAAATCGGCGGCGACTCCTGCGGAGAATTTGCTGATTTTTGAGTTGATTTGGAGTCCGCAGGAGGAAAGGGATAGTTTGACGGGCGATGAGTTGTTGAGTTCCTATCCAGAGTTGATTCAGGTTGGTTGATGGTTGATAGCTGATGGCGATCGCTAGTTTTAAGTAAAATAATCCTGGACGCATGGATATCTAGAAATCGGGTTTGATGGTGCGTCTACTTCGTTCCAAACCTCACCCAGGGTAAAAAACTCGGTTTGTTTGTTCCGAGTGGGTAAGTTTTAGTAAAAAGCTCGATCGCCCAAAAAACTCAATTATCCTCAGACAAAATATGAAATAATTGTCTACTGTCTGCTTTTCTCAAAAATCTACTTTACATGAACATCCGCATCGGCAACGGCTACGACATTCACTGCTTAGTTCCAGAACGCCCCCTCATCCTCGGTGGTGTGCACATTCCCCACGAATTAGGCTTACTCGGCCACAGCGACGCCGACGTGCTTACCCACGCTATCATGGATGCGATGCTCGGAGCTCTCAGTTTAGGAGATATCGGGCTGTATTTCCCTCCAACTGACCCGAAATGGAAAGGTGCTGATAGTTTAGTTTTGCTCGCACAAGTCAATCAGTTAATTTTAGATAAAGGCTGGGAAATCGGCAATATTGATTCGGTGGTGGTGGCGGAACGTCCAAAGCTGAAACCGCATATTGAGCAAATGCGCGATCGGCTTTCTGCTGTCCTACAATTAAAACCCGACCAAATCGGCATCAAAGCTACTACAAACGAAAAGTTAGGACCCGTGGGGAGAGAAGAAGGAATTGCAGCCTATGCTGTAGTTTTAGTGTCCAAAAATTAAAAAAGTGGTTTGATAGTAGAAGTTGAATTTACTTAAACTTATACGCTAGGAAGGCTGAAACCATGCGAACTGAAACCTTGGAAGTAGAATTACCCATAGAGGCGGATATTATCGCCTTAGATAAAGACGATCGCATAGTCGTGCTAATCGAGGTCAAAATTAATCAAGCTAAAGAAAAGGCAGCCAAACAGAGGATTATCGATAGCGCACTCAAACGACAAATAAAACATTTCCTCTCAAAACTATCAGAAAAAAAGGTGGTAATTCCTTATGCTATGATTGCCAGTCTCGAAAATACAATCGTTTTTAAATGGGACGGCACTGTTTTGTCTGACGCTGTTTTATCGTTAAAAACGGCTGATATCCTTCACCCTTATGACTCAAAATTAGGTGATCAGCGGATATTTGAGCCATACCTAACTAGGCTGATTGAAGCATGGTTGCGTGACTTAGCTTATAATTGGAAGTCTGAGCGCCCGCCAGCATCGGAACAGATAGCAGCAATCGGTTTGCTGCCGTTGCTAGCAGGTGGAACAACAAAGTCAAGGGTAGAAATTGGTGGCGATTTTATATATAGAAACTAACTTTTTAATGAGTATTGCTACAGGGCGCGATCCTGATGCCAATAAATTGTTACTGAGTGTACCAACATCAGTCCGCATTGCCATACCTGCTATTTGCTGCATGGAAGCTCTCTCGGCTTTAGAAGACGAGATCAAGCGCCGCAACCGTTTTGCAAATGAACTGACAAATCAAATTAGCCAGCTCAAGCGCGACCTTACTTCGCCTTATGCTAGGTCTCTTTTATTCCATTTAGAAGAGTCTTTGAATAAAAATGAAGGATTGCTCAATAATATTAAAGTACGTCTTTTTGAGGCTCTTGAATTATTGGCTGACAATGTGGAGATGATGGAACTAACCGCAGATACACTGCGAGAAAGCTTGAATACAGTTTTTATTAAAGAAGACCCTACCGACAATTTGATTCTTCACTGCATCTTGAATCACGCACACTTACACGCTCATGAAGCCAAGGCATTTTTGAGCAATAATACAAAAGAATTTGATGTACCAGAAGTCCGAGAGGCTTTGCGGGAAGTAGGGATACGCGAGTATTTTTCACGCACTAAAGACTTTCTCGGTTGGTTTCAATCTCAGTCATAGTTGCACGCAGGTGGTAAACTAAAAAATTATGAAAATTTCTATGATGCTACATTCAAGACTGCGCTGGCTGGCGATTTTACTGGCTGCAATTGCCACTATAACTCTGTCTGCGTGTACTCCAGCCCGATCGACATTAGTAAACAGACTCATCGTTCCTACCCCCAGCGGCCCGGCCACCTTTAACTACCCGCTAAATCAATCTGCATACAGCATTTTTGGCTATATGTACGAGGGATTAATCAACGAAAATGGCTTGACATCGGAGTTAGAACCCGGTTTAGCCGAGTCGTGGGAAGTTTCTAAAGATGGCAAGAAGATTGTCTTCACCCTGCGAGAGGGGTTGAAATGGTCGGACGGCGAACCGATGACTACTGATGACATTATTTTCAGCTATGAAAAGATTTATTTCAATGACAAAATCCCTAGCGGTTTGAAAGATACTCTGAGGGTTGGGATGAGTCGCCAATTCCCAAAAGTTAAAAAAATTGACAGCCGCCGTGTTGAATTTTCCGTTGCAGAACCCTTTGCTCCATTTATTAGATATGCTGGGGGAATCCCAATTTTACCAGCTCATATTTTACAGGAATCTGTAGACACTACAGATGCAGACGGCAAGCCTAAGTTCCTGGCTACTTGGGGTACGGATACTGACCCCAAAAAGATTGTTGGCAACGGTCAATATCGAATGCTGAGCTATACTCCTAATCAGCGCGTTGTTTTGGAACGAAATCGGTATTTTTGGCGCAAAGATACTGAGGGAAATGTCCAGCCTTACATCCAGCAAATTGTTTGGCAAATTATCGAAAATACTGACAATCAACTGCTGAACTTTCGATCGGGCGATTTGGATACTCTGGACGTACAGCCGGAAGTGTTTCCGCTGCTAAAACGGGAGGATAAACGTGGCAAATATACGGTTTTCAACGGCGGCCCGGATACTGGCAGTGTGTTTATGTGTTTCAATCTGAATAAGGGGCGCAATGCTCAAAATCAACCGTTTGTAGACCCGGTTAAGTCTCGCTGGTTCGCGAGTAAGGAATTTCGGCAGGCGATCGCCTACGGCATCAATCGCGACTCCATGACTAACAATATCTATCGCGGACTTGGGGCACCGCTGCATTCCCCAATTCCGGCGCAAAGTCAATTCTACCTGTCTCCTGAACAGGGATTGAAAACTTACAGTTACGATCGGCAAAAAGCCAAAGAGTTACTGTTAAGTGCTGGCTTCAAGTATAATAGTAACGACGAATTGTTAGATGCTGAGGGCAACAAAGTGCGGTTTACTTTGTTAATGGCTGCGGGGAAGAAAGTGCGGGAACAAATGGGTACCCAAATTAAGCAAGATTTGGGCAAACTGGGGATGCAAATTGATACGCAGTTCCTGAGTTTTAACACTTATGTGGAAAAGCTGCGTTTGACTAAAAATTGGGATACTTACCTCGGTGGTTTTACCGGAGGTACTGAGCCCCACAGCGGCTACAATATTTGGTCGGTAAATGGTACTTTGCACAGTTTTAACCAGGGCCCGCAAGCCGGAGAACCGCCGATTAAGGGTTGGAAAGTTGACGACTGGGAGCAGAAAATCGATGACCTTTACGTGAAAGCTTCTCAGGAGCTTGATGAGGCGAAACGCAAGGAGCTTTATGGAGAAACGCAGCGGATTATAGCAGAACAAGTGCCGTTTATCTATATGGTGAATCCGCTGACTTTTGAGGCGGTGCGCGATCGCGTTTCGGGAATTCGCTACAGTGCCCTCGGCGGTGCTTTCTGGAATTTGTACGAACTGAAAATAGCAGAATAGTCAGCAGTCAGCAGTCATTAGTCAGTCATTAATTAATGGAACCTAAAATTTTACAGAATTTACTCGAATCTGTGGCGGCCGGCGATATTAGCCCGATCGCCGCTTTGGATAAATTAAAGCATTTTGACTTTGAACAAGTCGGCGATTTTGCCAAAATTGACCACCACCGCACTTTAAGAACCGGTTTTCCTGAAGTAATCTGGGGTCCAGGGAAAACGCCAGACCAAATTGTTGAAATTATCGAGGCGATGCGGGGGCGAAATTCTGCGGTGATGGCGACGCGAATTGAACCGGAAGTTTTCGAGCAATTGCAGCAAAAAATACCCGATTTATGTTACTACAAAAAGGCTCGAATTTGTGCAATTTCTGCTAATTCCCCAACTCGGCAGCATCCGGGTACTGTGACTATTATCAGTGCGGGAACGGCGGATTTACCTGTAGCGGAAGAGGCGGCAGTTACTGCGGAACTTTGCGGTTTTCAGGTGCGACGTTTGTGGGATGTCGGAGTTGCCGGCATTCACCGCTTGCTGAGTAATCGGCACGTTATTGCCGATGCTGATGTGTTGATTGCGGTTGCGGGTATGGAAGGTGCTTTGGCGAGTGTGGTTGCAGGTTTGGCAGATTGCCCGGTGATTGCGGTGCCGACGAGTGTAGGTTACGGCGCAAGTTTTGGCGGGATTGCTCCTCTTTTAACTATGCTCAATTCTTGTGCGGCTGGTGTGGGTGTGGTGAATATTGATAACGGGTTTGGGGCGGCGATTTTGGCTTGTCAAATTCTCAGAAGTGCTCGGCGAGTGGGGAAAATGAAAGAGGGGGAGAATGGGAGAGAGGGGGAATAGTTAGAAACCCCCTCGATTAGATAAGACTAAGGCTAACTGTCACAGGACGATCGACTTGTAGGGTGCATCAGACTCCGTTATTGAAGGATTATTGAAGATTCCCCGCTGTAGAACACCTTACTATATATGCCAGTTGCGTCCAGGACTGTCAGACTCGGCGGTTGAAACCGCGTCTAAACTTGCCTCTCGTCCCAGCAGAGGAGGACTAAAGAATACAGGAGGTATTATTGCCGGATTTGATATTACTTGCTGCCCAGCCAAATCGGATAAGCAGAAGAATCCTCAGCTTTCAACTTTTGCGCCTGATAACTCTTGCTAGTCCAAGTAGCAACTGTTTGCAGGCTTTCTGTCAAACAACTTTCGCTGCCAAAAGCTTCAAATCCCAAAGTCCACCAGGCGCTGCCATTAATGTTCAACTGAGTAAGTTCCACGGTGCAACCTTGGGGAATTGGGGCTTCCACAGGCACAGACATCAGGGAACCAGGGGCCGAAACTTGATAAAGACGCTGCGCTCGCTTTTTCTTGACTGCCACCCACTTTCCTGTCGCCACAATATCCGCCGGTATCGGCGCCATCGTGTCCGCACAAACCCACTTCAGCCACTTTTCGGCTTTGCCTTCCCAGCGGTTGGCGAACTGCATAGTCCCTAACTCTGCCTGACGCCACTTTACCTCTAAGGTTTTCCCACGAAGCTTCACTCCCAAGTAGTCGCAGTTAGGTACTAGCAAATATATGTCTTCCCGCTCTTCGGGAGGCGAAAGATACCCGCCGAGACTCTCGCTTCCAAACCATTGATTGATCGATTTTGGCAGTGCACCGCTATAAAACCACCGCATTTCCAGACTGGCCCGCATAAATTTTTCCTCCGTTCCACAATTTTCGTCAAACCCAGACTGGATTTGCCATACACCATCGACTTTTGTGCCTCTCCACTCTATCCTCCCCCCTCTGGGGCCCAGAGTCTACCCACAGTCCTACCATTTTAGATTTTAGATTTTAGATTTTAGAATTGGGAAAGACTTACTATATAAGGGTTTAGAGCTTGCCTACAGTTGCATTTTTTTTAACTGGTGTCAGATCGAGGTCTTTAAAAAAATTTCTCACAATCCTTTACATATCTTCACAAGTCTGTTACATTTATTTACAGTACACTAAAAACCATTTAGGAAAAAAACATGAGTAACAGAGGCTTAATGCTGGACGACCAAGGCAAAATGAACAATTTTGCGATCGAGCCGCAAGTATACGTCGATGACGAACCCCGCACCGGCTTCACTCCCTACGCAGAACGCTTAAACGGCCGCCTTGCCATGATTGGCTTTGTTTCTCTCTTGGCTTTAGAAGTTTCGACCAAGCACGGGCTGATTAGCTGGCTGACTCACCTGTAATGATTTTGTTAACAATTAAACTATATGGCTATGGATCGCTGCCGTTACACAAACAGCGATCCATAGCTTAACTATTTTTAGGATCAAAGTTTGGTGAGACAATTAAAATTAAATATTTTTGTTTTACCCTACCCGTAAAAAGAATGCTCAAACGAATTGCGGCAATACTTCTGGTGGTTCTCAGCCTCACCTTGAACGGTTGTGTGTCTAAAGTCACCGGACTCAAAAGCTACGTTGATACTGGCGACGGCTATCAATTTCTCTATCCTAACGGCTGGCTGCCGATCGCGGTTTCTAACGGACCCGATGTGGTGTTCCGCGATTTGATTCAGCAAACCGAGAACGTCAGCGTGGTAATCAGTCCAGTGGCCAAGGACAAAACTCTGGCGGATTTGGGAACGCCGACGGATGTGGGATACAAGCTCAGCAAAAGTGCGATCGCCCCGAGTGATTCGGGCCGCGAAGCTGAATTAGTCAATGCAGAAGCTCGCGAATCGCGATCAAAAAACTATTACATTTTAGAATATGCCGTTAAGTTGCCCAACCAAGAACGGCACAACTTAGCGAGTGTAGCCGTCAGCCGCGGCAAACTTTTTACGCTTAACGTTTCCACTACCGAAGAACGCTGGCCAAAGGTAAAAGAAGCTTTTGAGAAAGTTGTTAAATCTTTCTCTGTTTATTAGATTAAAAAGTAGTTGGGAATGGGGAATAGGGCGCAGGGAAGTGGGGATGGGGAATAGTTTCTTTTTATTCCTTCTTCCTTCTTTCTTCTTCCTTCTTCCTTCTTCCTTCTTCCTTCTTCCTTCTTCCTTCTTCCTTCTTCCTTCTTCCTTCTTAACTTATGAAAATTCCAACTTTTGTATTAGCTTCAGCTTCTCCAGCGCGCCGTCGCCTCCTAGAAAATGCCGGCATTCAAGCTGTGATTTGCCCCAGCGACTTTGATGAAGCGCAAATACAAATGAGGGATGCCAATAAATTAGTGCAGGTTTTAGCAGAGGGAAAAGCTGAGGCTGTAGCTAATTTTTTACTGGCTAATTCTCACCGGCAAATCCCTAATCCCAAATCTTGTTTGGTGTTGGGATGCGATTCAATTTTGGTCATAGATGGCGAAATTCACGGCAAACCAAAGGATGCGGAAGAAGCAATCTCGCGCTGGCAGAAAATGCGCGGTAAGGTGGGCGAACTGTATACGGGTCATGCTTTAATTGATACTAGATTCGATGACTTGGATGAGGCAAAGTCGCGATCGATCATTCGCTGTCAAGTTACAAAAGTTCATTTTGCGGAAGTTACCTCGCGCCAAATAGCGGATTACGTCGCTACCGGCGAGCCCCTCGCCTGTGCAGGCTGTTTTGCACTCGAAGGTAAAGGCGGCCTTTTTGTGGAACAAATCGAAGGATGTCACACAAATGTGATTGGTTTGAGCTTACCTCTGCTGCGGCAAATGCTCACCGAAATGGGATATGATGTGGCGGATTTCTGGCAATCTTAAATATTGTTACAGCACTTTGCTTAACCATTAGGTACAATATTAGAGGTGGTAAGAAAGAGAAAAATGAAACCCTACTCCCTAGATATACGTCAAAAGATTATTAACACTTACGAAGCAGGTAACACCTCTATTCGGAAAGTAGCAGAAAGATTTCAAGTGAGTAAAAGTACGGTACAGGCGCTACTAAAACGAAAAAAAGAGACAGGAAGATTACTCCCTAGTCAGGCTCATGGTGGTAAACCGAGCCGTAACTGCTCACCGCAACTGCGTTGCGGTATCGCCAATGATGGGTCATAGCTGGCCGGGGAGCAACTGTGGTAAG
>NZ_JAUBPU010000145.1:0-1584 GCF_036700885.1 Microcoleus sp. S13_B4 | reverse complement strand
TGGCCTGGGTTAAGAACTGGTGCGTTCGAGAGTCATCGCCGTGAAAAACAGGTAAAATAGATCAAAACCCGTGCATCACCATCTGCGAAAGTGTACAGAAAAGCTGAGCTTGCTCCCCTCCCAGCCTTAGACTTTGAACTAGCCAACGGATCTAAATTGTCAGCAGACAACCGTTGGGTAAAAATGGCCCAAATAATCCCGTGGTCTGAATTTGAATCAGAATATGCGGCCAACTTCCCCGCAGCAAAGGGTGCACCAGCCAAATCGTTTAGGATGGCATTGGGGGCATTAATTATTAAGGAAAAATTAGGAATTAGCGATCGCGAAACGGTAGAACAGATCCGGGAAAACCCCTATCTACAATACTTTATCGGTCAATCAAGCTACAGCAATGAACTCGCATTTGACCCATCTCTATTAGTACACTTTCGGCAACGAATCAGTCCCAACCTAATTAATCAAGTCAACGAACGCATGGTCGAAAAAATGCGCTCCACCACCCCAATCAAACCCGAAAAAAAAAAGGATTCGGACGCCAAAAATAAGTCACCCAATCGCGGACAACTAATCATAGATGCAACCTGCGCTCCAGCCGATATTAGTTATCCGACCGACTTAGGACTATTAAACAGAGCCCGAGTTCACACCGAAAAAATCATAGATATCCTGTATAAACAGCTCAAAGGTCAAATCCCGAAAAAACCAAGAACCTACCGTAATCTCGCCCGAAAAGATTACTTATTAATAGCCAAACAAAGAAGACCATCCCGCAATAAAAAAAGACAGGCAATTAAAAAACAACTTCAATATATCAGAAGAAACCTCGCTCATATTGAACAGCTAATCGAGTCAGGTGCGCTCCTAGAACGCCTGAGCAAAAAGCAATATAAAACCTTGCTAGTCCTCACAGAGGTCTATCGCCAACAGCAATGGTTATTTGATAACAATAAACAGAGCATTGAGGAGAGAATAGTAAGTTTAAGTCAACCCCATATTCGTCCTATTGTCAGAGGAAAAGCCGGGAAAAGCGTAGAGTTTGGAGCCAAACTATCAGCGAGCTGCTTTGAAGGATATGTATTTTTAGACCGGATGAGCTGGGATAATTTTAACGAATCAGGGGACTTGAAAGCCCAAGTAGAAGCATATCATAGGTTCACAGGATATTATCCAGAGTCCGTTCATGCCGATCGCATTTACCGAAATCGGGAAAACCGAGCATGGTGTAAAGAAAGAGGCATTAGAATTAGTGGGCCGCCATTAGGAAGACCCCCAGCAAATGTGAGTAAATCAAAAAAAAAGCAAGCTAAAGAAGATGAGAGAATTCGCAATGCAATTGAGGGAAAGTTCGGACAAGGTAAACGAAGATTCGGTCTAAATCGAGTGATGGCAAAACTTGATAATACATCTGGTACAGTTATTGCAATTACTTTTTTGGTCATGAACCTTACTACCTGGTGGCGCCGGGTTTTTTGTGTGTTTTTATGTCTATTTGGAAAAAGGACACCTGTTTTTAGGTTAAAGATAATTAACCATTATAATTGGGTGGAATCGATACATAAAAACCTATCTTTAGTTGAGTTTGAA
>NZ_JAUBPU010000003.1:257372-260522 GCF_036700885.1 Microcoleus sp. S13_B4 | reverse complement strand
CTTCCTCTCTCAAGGCTTTTTGTAGTTTCTCTATTTGTTGGGGATTGAGATGGTTTTTAGCTGGCATTTTTGTAGAGGTTGACTAAACTCATTTTTTATTATACCCTATTTAAAGGCACAACAGCTTAACTGACATCAACAGAATGAAAATTCTGTGCAGAAGCTTGTTTAAACCCTTGTTCCACCTGATGGTAGAGAGTGCGGTGATTTTCCTTGAGTGCCAGAACATAATCAGCTTTCTTGTCGATAATTTTTTTGGCCATCTCGGTCTGTGTCCCCATGACATCAATGGTTATAATAGAGCCTGTAGTATCTAGTAATTCTAATAATGTTGGAAGAGCAGTAATCTCATTAGATTTATCTTCTACCTTCCTCTGTGCCACAGCTAAATTTTGTTGGCTGGCAAGGGCACTAATCACGTGTAGTGCTGATGAACTGCGATTACAGTCGTAAGAACCCCTAATCGCCTTTCCGTCTATGGGAATTATCTCTCCTTTCATCTTTGTAACCAGAGTTTTTACCCATTGCAAGAAACAACGATTCAATTCCTCTGGGTTGATGAACTCAAATACCCGTCGGAAGGTGTCATCTAAGGGGATTCCATTGGGTAATGCCAAACACTTTTGTAACCACTGTTGCTTGCTGAACCGGTAATTTTCTATGTCTTCCCATCCTTGCGCTCCGGCTATGGCTGCGAGAATCGCAATTATCACAATGTCTGGGAGTTGATGTTTCTTAGTCCGCTCTACTCTTGGGTCTTTGATGTCTCCAAAATCGTCCACTAAGCTCTGTTGAGTAGCTCCAATGGATGCTACTTCTGTAGGCTTTCTCTGAGGAAGAAAACTTGTCTTTGTCTCGGCAGATTTAGTATCAAATCCTTCAGACATAAAACTTAATTTTTGAGTTTTACAACGTCCGTCTTCTTGTTATCACACTTATCTTGCTTTGATGTCAAGTTCATATTATACCAGGTCACTTATCCTGATATCGTTGGATTTGTCAAGTTCATATTATACCAAATTAGATGAGCTTACCCTCGGTATGTAATGGATTAAAGTAAAGTGGGAAATTCTGCTGTTGATAACGGCATTCCATTTGGGAGTGACTTCTGTGAGGGCCCAAACCCATCACTATCGATACCCATCACTATCGGTCTAAACTCTGATTAAAAGTATCGGTTTCTCTGCTTAACGAATTTTGTGCGATCGCAGTCAGTGTATTTGCTCTCCAAAAGCATGGGATAGTGTAGAATCCAACAACCAACTACTGCAAATGTCCGGGTCTAATCCGCCAACATCTTCTGTGCCGCTGTCCCTGGAACAAGCACTCAAACATTTTTTTGGCTATGACTCTTTGAGCCCGGGCCAGCAGGAAATTGTCGAAGCTGTTTTACGAAAACGGGAGATGATGATTGTCCTGCCGACGGGCGGTGGCAATTCTTTGTATTTTCAATAGTAGAGACTATTTATGGGAGGAAGGCTACTCTTTGGCACATCTTAGCCATATCATCTGTTATTTAGTTCACCCTACTTCATGCGGTTTCACCTGAGTTCGGCTCAATCAACGCCATTGCTAGTAATTGAGCAGCCTGCACGTTACTCATTGCGACTTCCCAAATGCCTTTTGCACAATAGCTGTAAAAGTCACGAACAGGTAGAAACAATGAAAGCTACTGGTAAGGTGTATACAATTGATTTGGCTGGTAATCAGTATCAAAGCCCTCGCTACTTGCAAAGTCGGGCCAGGATTAACTCGCTCATCGACCATTATATGTCATTGGAAGTTTTGAGCGATCGACTTTCCAATCTGCCCCAGCAATTTTCCGCCCCGCATCCCCGCCCTTGGGACCCCATAGATTGGCAAGGAATCAATCGCGACCAAATTATTGGTGTCAAGCCAGAAATCTTTTTGCAAATATTGGCAAGTGCGGCAGAAATTGAAGCCCCCATCCGCAGCTACGGTAGAGAAAGTTGGTGCTACTTACAGCATATTTACCCGCAAATGGCGCGGTTTATGGGAGGAATTTTTGATGCAAATGGTAACATTTTAGAGATTGGTGTCTGGGAAAAAGAAGAACGCCAACATTGCCCGACATTTAGGAAAATTTACCAGCAACTTACAGCCGAAAAACTGCAAGTTAAACCCAATTCTGTGAATGGCTGTCAATCCACAGGTGACGCTTGGCAAGATACCTACAAACACGTGATTAGTCGTCTGAGTACCGAGTGGGGAGCTACTTCTGTTTATTTATGGTTGATGGTACACTCAACAGGAGCGTTGCAACAGGCAATTTCCCAGCCTTTACAGGATGAAATCAATCATTTGGCTAAGTTTTGGGGTTTCAGCCGCTGGGCATTCTCCCAGAGTTATTTCAATCAACTAAAAGGCTCTACCAAAAACCTGATTGCTTTGCTGAAACACCATCAGATTGAACGCACGCACGGTAACGATGTGTTTAATACTTCACTTAGTCTCAAACAGCTTTCTTTGGTGTTGGAATTGACTTTTACATTTACGCGAGTGATGGTGCGTTTGCGGCGCTGGAACCGCGAGCTCAGTCGCAGTTATCTCAGACATTTGTTTGGTACTGCACCGATGGTTGATGCACCGCGCCGTGTCGCTTAAATATGATTTACGCGAGGGAGCAATTTTTACACTATTTGTGGGGATAAGGTGGGGTGTGCTTCGCCCTACAGATAGTGTCTGTGGCTAAGTGCTGTTAACAAAATAAAACCAGAATTGCCAAATTAAACGATCGCACTTCAGAGACAATTGAAATTAAAAGGTACTATAAATCATGCAAATTACGATCGACCTTCCCGACAATCTCCCCCTAACAGAAGCTGATGTGCGAATAGAATTGGCGATCGTACTTGATCGGCAGCACAGCCGCGACTGAAACATTTAAGTGCGATCGGGCGTCATTTTCAACTTTTATGGTTTAGTTTCTGGTTCCCACTTACAGATAGACTCTGGCGAAAGAGGACAAGTCTTGGGTGCGATCGGATTTCCGCTGAGATGGAGTTCAGTCAGCTTAGTTAAGGATTGCAACGGTTTGATGTTGTTGATTTGATTGTTTTCGAGGTCGAGAATAATCAGGTTAGTCAAGGATGCTAGCGGTTTAATGTCGTTGATTTGATTTTCGCCGAG